>NZ_JAGHQV010000078.1:0-14196 GCF_017744175.1 Thalassotalea sp. G20_0
TGGTTTCGAGCTTTTGTTCAAGCTTTTCTACTCGCTCGTCCAGGTGTTTCATCTCTTCGTACAGTTCACTGAGCAGTTCACGGAACAACACTGTTAAACCGTTTTCAGCATCTTCCAGAACCAGGGGTATCTGTTTACGGATGAAGGCTATGCCCTTGGGAATAATGACCCCGTATTCCATTAACAAACCTCTGATCTGGTTACCCAATGCCGTCCTTCTGGCCACGGCCTGGCTGCGTATTCTGTGCAGGCTCTGAATATCCTGCTGCTCAATAGTTTTGGTTGGTACAAAGCGCATGCTGGGCCGTTGCGAAAACCGGGGTCAAAAACCGGGGTCAGGTCTTGATTCTTGAGTGTGCCGTAGCACGATTTTGGGAGTTCAACGGATGGAGTCCTGAAACACGTGAAAGCTATGGAAGAGATGGTGGTAGGTCCACCGAAGTCTACTGTCGGAAGTCGGCTTCAAACTACCTCATGCGGCTGTCATTAAGAGTGCTGGTCGTGAGCGATGAGGAAAAGTCAGGCTTGACCTGGCATGTGTGGTACAGAGAGATGAGTAAACTCGAACCACCGTTGAGGCGTCGTAAAAGACTCTTTTGACATCAAAACCGGAGGCCTCAAGAACTTCCGGGATAAATCTGCAAGTGAACTCCGAATGCTGTGCAGGTGGTGTCCGGCGTAGAGGTGGCATGAATCTGTACTGGGCTCTTCTATGGAACTGCGGGAACCAGTCGCGTGGATGCTAAGGGAGACTCCCAAGTGGCTACAACCACAAGGGATTGAGTACCGATGCCATGCACTGGGACGGAGCTGCTCGTAGTAGTGATGAGGCCTCTGTAATGGAGGTGGAGCAAAGGGGCAGTGTCGGGTGGTTTTCAATAAGGATCAACGGAATTGTTGGGATCTTGTCTGGATGCCTGTTTTAAGGTGTAGCCAGCAACCTGATAGGCCGGAGGAATTCTTAGAGAAAACAGAGTTATTTTCATATGGGGTCAAGACGATAAATTGTCCTGCAAGGTTGCAAGCTCTCTATCAAATTGATCCATGAATATGGGATTGACTTACCTGATGGGAGCGGTATGAATCGAGAGGTTCACGTACCGTTCTGCGAGGGGCTGGCGGGGAAGTTCCGCCGGTCTACTCTCCCGAGTATTAAAACTGTTCTACTTTTATAGCTCTTTGTTTATTACTTGGGGGTATATAAGTGAGCAGGCCATTACGAATTGAGTACGCAGGTGCGCTGTACCATGTGACTTCGCGTGGTAATGAGCGCAAGCCAATTTACCGGGAAGAGGTTGATTTCAACCTGTTCCTGGATACCTTGGCTGAGGTCTGTGACCGGTTTAACTGGGTGATTCATTCCTGGTGTTTGATGACCAATCATTATCATCTGGTGGTGGAAACACCAGACGGTAATTTGTCGGCCGGTATGCGACAGCTGAATGGTGTTTATACCACCCGTTTTAATCGTCGTTATGGGCGGGTTGGGCATCTGTTCCAGGGGCGCTATAAAGCGATTCTTGTGGATAAATCTTCGTATCTTCTGGAGTTGAGCCGTTATGTGGTTTTGAACCCGGTCAGGGCCCGTATGGTTGATCATCCTGGCGACTGGCCGTGGAGCAGTTACCGTTATACCCTCGGAGAGCTTGATTCACCAGATTGGCTGGCTACGGATGCCATGCTGTTGCAGTTTTCAGAGGTTCGGGAGCGGGCCTGTGAACGTTTTGTTGCTTTTGTGCTGGCAGGTGTCGGCATTAATATCTGGGTGCTTCTCAAACAGCAGATATATCTGGGTGATGATCAGTTTGTTTCGGATCAACAGCAATATATTGAAAAGCCGTTAAAAGGTAAGATTCTTTCTGAAGTGCCCCATAAGCAGCGGCGCAAACCAGCACGGCCTCTTGAGTTTTACCAGCGGAGTTGTGATTCAATCGAGTCTGCGGTTTACGCGGCTTTTGATTCCGGCGGTTATACCCAGAAGGCCATCGCTGATTATTTTGGGCTGCATTATTCCACGGTGAGTAAGATGGTTAAAAAAGTGGGCGGTTGTCAGTAGTCAGTTTGCAGGAAAAGCCTGTTCTTTTAATCTTCTTTGGTAGCTATTGCTGTTCAATAGCTGATAATCCTGTTTGGCATCATTGATGCCTGCCAAAGTTTGGCTAATCTGATGATTATAATAATGCCTTCGATAGGGTTTCCTGATGCCAGTGATATCAAGCTTTTTTGGGATTTATATCCGAATGTACCATGCAGACCATGCGCCACCTCATGTTCATGCAGAGTATCAAGGGCATGAGGCACTGGTCGACATATCAACAGGCCATATTCTGGAAGGTAGTTTACCCAAAAAAGCGGCAAAGCTTGTTGGTGATTGGTGTTTGTCGCATCAAGCCGAGCTCGAAGAGAATTGGCAAAGAGCTATTCATCTCCAACCACTTGAGCGCATAGCGGGGGCTGATAATGATTAAAATAATTCAGGCAGTTTACCGGTCAGATCAGGAAATTAAGCTTCACTTTTCTGATGGTAGTTTTGGCGTTATGGATTTTAGTGAAGTTCTGGTACAAAAAACCAGCCTTACTCAAGCTTTGCATGATACTGTTTTTTTTCAACGATTCTTTATCGAGCTGGGAGCACTGTGCTGGCCGAATGGTCTGGAGTTTAGTGCAGGCAGCCTTTACAAGAGGCTGGAAGCAGCAGGTAAACTGGTTAAGCCTGCTGCATAAGAGAAGTTGGCAGTTGTCATAATAAAACCGAAACCGTGGTCATATATGGTCCGCCCCGCGATGCAAGGAAAAGTTTTCACAATGGCTTTTAAAGAGTAATGCTTCCATATATCCGGCCTTTGGGGTGAGGTCTCAATGCCTCTGGCCCTGATGGAATCCGCTCCACTCCCACCTCATCAAGTCTTCGGCCTCTTCGGGCCCTGACCCCCGGTCAGGTTCAAGGGAGTGCAGGTCTTACCTTTTATGCCATCATTTGAACTTTATCCGCGCAACTCGTTGCAGGCTTCTACACTGATTAACCGCTTTTGCTTTTCTTGTCTAACGACAAATGTTTAATAGTTTAATGCCTGTGTTCATGCTACTGCCTTGTACGGCTCTTTCTTGGTTAACACAGCCCAGGCAATGCGAGCATTTTTATCGGCAACAGCCACTGCTGATATATTTTTGCCCCTGCGTTGATCAAGCTCTTTAATCCAGTTATTACGGCGATCGTCGTGTTTATCAGCTACCCTGACAACGGTTCTACCACCGTGTATCAGCAGGGTTCGCAGGTAGGTATCGCCCCGTTTACTGATACCCAGTAAAGTGGGCACTCCACCGGTAGACTGCTGTTTGGGTACCAGCCCAAGCCAAGCTGCCATTTCCCGGCCATTTTTAAATGCTGATAAAAAACCGGGGTCAGGTCTTGATTCTTGACGAGTATTAAAACTGTTCTACTTTTATAGCTCTTTGTTTATTACTTGGGGGTATATAAGTGAGCAGGCCATTACGAATTGAGTACGCAGGTGCGCTGTACCATGTGACTTCGCGTGGTAATGAGCGCAAGCCAATTTACCGGGAAGAGGTTGATTTCAACCTGTTCCTGGATACCTTGGCTGAGGTCTGTGACCGGTTTAACTGGGTGATTCATTCCTGGTGTTTGATGACCAATCATTATCATCTGGTGGTGGAAACACCAGACGGTAATTTGTCGGCCGGTATGCGACAGCTGAATGGTGTTTATACCACCCGTTTTAATCGTCGTTATGGGCGGGTTGGGCATCTGTTCCAGGGGCGCTATAAAGCGATTCTTGTGGATAAATCTTCGTATCTTCTGGAGTTGAGCCGTTATGTGGTTTTGAACCCGGTCAGGGCCCGTATGGTTGATCATCCTGGCGACTGGCCGTGGAGCAGTTACCGTTATACCCTCGGAGAGCTTGATTCACCAGATTGGCTGGCTACGGATGCCATGCTGTTGCAGTTTTCAGAGGTTCGGGAGCGGGCCTGTGAACGTTTTGTTGCTTTTGTGCTGGCAGGTGTCGGCATTAATATCTGGGTGCTTCTCAAACAGCAGATATATCTGGGTGATGATCAGTTTGTTTCGGATCAACAGCAATATATTGAAAAGCCGTTAAAAGGTAAGATTCTTTCTGAAGTGCCCCATAAGCAGCGGCGCAAACCAGCACGGCCTCTTGAGTTTTACCAGCGGAGTTGTGATTCAATCGAGTCTGCGGTTTACGCGGCTTTTGGTTCCGGCGGTTACAAAACCGGGGTCAGGTCTTGAATCTTGACGCTCCTTAATCCTGTTCTACTTTTATAGCTCCTTGATTATAAGCTGGGGGCATAAGAGATGAGCAGGCCATTAAGGATTCAGTACGCAGGTGCGTTGTATCATGTGACTTCTCGTGGGAATGAACGCAAGCCAATCTATCGGGAAGAGGTGGATTTCAATCTTTTCCTGGATACCCTGGCCGAGGTCTGTGACCGCTTTAACTGGACGATTCATTCCTGGTGTTTGATGACCAATCATTATCACCTGGTTGTCGAAACGCCTGACGGTAATCTGTCTGCCGGTATGCGACAGTTGAATGGTGTTTATACCACGCGGTTTAACCGACGCTATGGGCGGGTTGGCCATCTTTTTCAGGGGCGCTACAAAGCCATTCTGGTGGATAAATCGGCGTACCTTCTGGAGTTGAGCCGTTATGTGGTGTTGAATCCGGTACGTGCCCGTATGGTGGATCACCCTGCTGACTGGTTGTGGAGTAGTTACCGTTATACTCTCGGTGAGCTACCGTCACCAGACTGGCTGGCCACCGATGCCATGCTGTTGCAGTTTTCAGAAGATCGGGAACGAGCCTGTGAACGTTTTGCTGCTTTTGTGCTGGCAGGGGTGGGTATCAATATCTGGGTTCATCTCAAACAGCAGATCTACCTGGGTGATGATCAGTTTGTTTCGGATCAGCAGCAATATATTGAAAAGCCGGTGAAAGGGAAGACGCTTTCTGAAGTGCCTCATAAGCAGAAACGCAAACCTGCACGGCCTCTTGAGTTTTACCAAACGAGTTCTGATTCCATCGAGGCTGCTGTTTGTGCGGCTTTTGGTTCCGGCGGTTACACCCAAAAAGCCATCGCTGATTATTTTGGCCTGCACTATTCCACGGTGAGCAAGATGATTGCGCGTCAGGGATAAAGTGTGTATTGGGCGGTGTTCATGAGTTGGCCTTGTCTCCTTGCTTTAGATCTACAGGTTTGAGCCACTATGAACCAGAAAGGTATTTGTCCATTTTTAATAATTTGCCCAGGGCTCTTTTGGATTCCGGAGTGAAATAGAGCTTGTTCAATGGTCAAGCCCTTTCCACAGTTCTTCAACAGGTTGGTAACCCCCTTTGGTGGTTTCTTCCCAGCCTTTTTCAAAAGACTCTTCCGCCGTACCAAGAGAAACACTCTCCCTGAAGCTGTGGACGATTCTTAATAGTGCTGGCAGGTGTTCGCTGGGTATTTTCCCTATCTCCTGTTGCAGCATTTCTTGTATCGCTGTTTCACTGTTTTTCATCGGGTAGTGCCTTCCTGATGGTTGGTTACTGTTCGTATTATTGTCAGTTGCACCGGCTGAGTGCAATGTTAGTTTACTCCGCTGGCAAGAGTAGCCAGTTTTCAGGAAAATTTACGATTTAAAATGGAAAGAATTTTTTGTATAAGTGCAGGGCAAACTATAACCAAAAAAGCAGATAATATCATTAATAGAAGAAACAGATATTTAAATTACGGGTTGTTATCACTTGCTACTGAACTTGAAGAAAATGGATTTCATCCGGTGCAACTACAGGGTAATTTTGATTCCCCTGATTTCATGGTTCAGAAATGCCTTAACTTTGGGCTTGAGCACACCAGCCACCCAATTCTGATATCCATACCCAGCTTCTATGCTCTGCCCTGGGTGAACGGGTTTATCAATCTGCTTAAAGCCATTAAGCCGTCTTCCAAAGTGATTGTTGGTGGCCGGTGGGTTATTGGTGATGAGCCTGAGCTTCTGAAAGAGTTGATACCGGGGGCTGATCTCCTCGTGCCTGGTACTGCTAATCATAAGATAGTAGAGATCGTGAAGTCTTTCTCTGTGCCGAGTGACTTCGTACCAAAAACCAGTAACGCTAAATATCCGCGGCTAAATTACCAGCTGCTCGATGACCGCCACCTGTATCAGCCAAGTATTGAGGTTTCCAGAGGCTGCGGTAAAGGCTGCTCGTTTTGCCTGGAGAGAGATGAGCGTTTACAGCCACTTAAGGAAGCAGGAATAGTTGTTTCTGAAGCGAGAGATATCATTATTCGTGATAATCTGGTACCTATGACACCCTATTTTGAAGCGTCAATGTTCGCTCCAAACAAAAAGTGGATAAAAGATCTGATATATGAAATGGATAGTCAAGATATGCATTTTAACTGGCGAACTGAAGGCCGTGTAGACAGTATCCTCCCCGGTAATATCCCTTTATTGTGTGCAGCAGGGCTGAAAGTTATTGACCTTGGGTTGGAGAGTGCATCACCTGTCCAGCTGGTAAGAATGAATAAAACCAGTAACCCGGAGAAGTATTTAGCTACCGCATCTGAACTGCTTAAGATTTGCCATGAGAATGAGATCAGGGTAAAAGTCAACGTTCTGCTTACCGCAGGGGAAACTTTGAAAAGTATTAGTGAGACTTTTGATTGGTTAGAGAAACATAGTAAGTTTATTGCCGGTGTTTCGGCTGGTCCGGAGATTGTTTTTGGCCTGAACCAAAGTATTAAAAACTATCTGTCAGGAATAGCCAACTATGGAGCTTCTGTTAACCATACCCCAATAGAGGGTGTGAATAATATTAACCTGAGCCATGAAATCAGCTGGGAACATTCCATAGAGATATCCAAAACAATATCGCAACAGTTTATGGATGCTGCTGATTACTATGCATTAAAGTCTTTTTCATACTTTTCACGGGATTATACTTTTAAAGACTTTAAGGATGACGTTGTGGCTGATGAAGATTTATACAGCTTTAATATCAGTAAACTTTACCATTAATTTGATTGGAAGTTGGCTTTCAACATGAGGGGTTATGAAGGAAGATTCAAATATTGATACACTCAAATCACTTTATAAAATCAGTATACAAACAAGAAATTTTGAAATAGGTCAGCTAATTCAAAGAAATAATTTCTTTATGCTTTTCTAGGGGGTTTTGCTTGCGGCTGTTATGCAAACCGAGGCAAGCAAACCCTATATTGAGTTTTTAATCTGTCTGATTGGCTTAATGATATCGATTTATCAGCTACAAATGTCTTCCTGTGCCAAATATTGGCAAGAGTGGTGGGAAAGCCGGGTAGACCACTTCGAGAAGCAGCTTTGTCAAACGATTGAGAAAGTTGAGAGCCGGGAAGCCTATCAGTTATTTACGGTAAGCAGTCAAGATGTCAATAAAATCGTTCGTGAACGGTTGCTGGACTCCAAAGGCTGGAGCGTAATCAATTGGTGTATCCTCGGGGGTTTTTCTGTTGGCAGGGCTCCAATAAAAGTCAGTCTTTTCTTGTTGCTGGCATGGGCTGCCTTGTTGGTGTTATCCATTAATTTTAGTGCTATACCGGTGTTTGATTTTAGCCAGATTATTGATGGCTTTTACTTTGTAGAAAAAACATGAATCAGATTGAGATTGTTTTTTCATACTAATGGTGCCAATAGGTACAGTGCATTATCTTGTAATGCATCTCTTCATTCTGCCCAGCTAACTATTGATCATTGATTACCTGTCTGAACATGATTAAAAAGTGCTTATTCCCCGCTGCCGGCTACGGCACCCGCTTCCTCCCGGCCACCAAATCCATGCCCAAAGAGATGATGCCCATTGTCAGTAAACCACTGATTGAGTATGGCGTTGAAGAGGCGCTGCAGGCGGGTATGAATGATATCTGTATTGTTACCGGCCGTGGCAAGCGCAGCCTGGAGGATCACTTTGATGCTAATTATGAACTGGAGCATCAGATTGCCGGTAGTGATAAGGAGTCGCTGTTGACGGATATACGACAGATGATTAATGAATGCACGTTTTCTTATACCCGTCAACGGGAGATGAAAGGCTGGGGCATGCGATTCTGTCCGGCGAGTCGCTGGTTGGTGACCAGCCTTTTGGCGTGGTACTGGCTGATGACCTTTGCATCAATGCTGAAGGCAATGGTGTGCTGGCCCAGATGGCGCAGCTGTATAAACAGTTTCGCTGTTCTATTGTAGCGGTGATGGAAGTGCCGGAGGATGAGGTGCATAAATACGGGGTGATTGCCGGGCAGGCTATTTCTGATGATCTGATCCGTGTAGAAAACATGGTGGAGAAGCCTGCAAAAGAAGATGCCCCCAGCAAGCTGGCCATTATTGGCCGCTATATTCTGACGCCGGATATTTTTGACCTGATTCGGGATGCTGAACCGGGTAAAGGCGGTGAGATCCAGATTACCGATGCCCTGATGGCTCAGGCACAACGAGGCTGTGTGCTGGCTTATAAGTTCAAGGGCAGGCGTTTTGATTGTGGCAGCATTGCCGGGTTTATTGAGGCTACCAATTATTGTTACGACGCGCTTTATTGTTGATCGCTGTGCATCGGTCATTCCACGTGCTTACATTAGGTATCTGCTTTACCTGAGCTAAAGAAGTTGGAACCACAGAGCACACAAAGAACACAAAGGAAAAGATAAGATTTTTTCTTTTTTCTTTTTTCTTTTTTCTTTTTTCTTTTCTTTGTGCTCTTCGTGTGCTTTGTGGTTCAAAATAAAGGCTCCAACAATGAAAATTCTCGTTACCGGGGGAGCGGGTTATATCGGCTCCCATACCTGTGTTGAGTTACTGAATGCCGGCCATGACCCCATCGTATTGGACAATCTCAGTAACAGTTCGCCCACTGCTATTCGGCGTGTGGAGCAAATTACCGGCAAGGCATTGCCTTTTGTTGAGGGTGATATCCGGGATGAGCAGACGTTAAACCGGTTAATGTCGGCCCATCAATTCGATGCGGTCATACATTTTGCCGGCTTGAAGGCAGTGGGGGAGTCCTGCACCATGCCACTGAAGTATTATGACAATAATATCAGCGGCACGATTACGCTCTGCCAGGCCATGGCAGCCCATCATATCAAACGGCTGATTTTCAGCTCATCCGCTACCGTGTACGGTGACCCGCATACGCTGCCTATTGAAGAGAGTTTTCCCCTGTCGGCCACCAATCCCTATGGCCATTCGAAACTGGTGATTGAGGAGATTTTGTGGGAGCTTTATAAGTCCGACCCGCAATGGAATATCGCCCTGCTGCGCTATTTTAATCCGGTAGGTGCGCACCCTTCTGGCCTGATCGGTGAAGACCCTAACGGTATACCCAATAATCTGTTGCCTTATATTTCCCAGGTGGCTATTGGCAAGTTGCAGCAGCTGTACGTATTTGGCAATGATTATGCGACGGCCGATGGCACCGGTGTGCGTGACTATATCCATGTGGTGGATCTGGCCCGTGGGCATGTGAAGGCGCTGGAAAGATTGACGGATGATAACCGGGACTGCCATGTGTGGAACTTGGGCGTCGGCAAGGGGTACTCGGTGCTGGAGATGATCCACGCCTTTGAAAAGGCCTCTGGCAGACAGGTGCCTTATGTTATCGCTGACCGTCGTCCGGGGGATATTGCTGCCTGCTATGCCCACCCTGAAAAAGCCGAACGTGAGTTAGGGTGGAAAGCGCAGTATTCGCTGGATGATATCATGGTCCATGCGTGGAAGTGGCAATCGGAAAATCCCCAGGGATATGGTTCAATGGATGGGTAGCGCCTGTTCAGGTTTGATGATCCCTCATGGATGATGACCCATAATGCAAGACAAAAAACGTGGTAAATTGTTCTGGCAGCGGCTGGTGTTTGTGACTGCCATTTTGATCTGCACTGTGATGGCGGTGATTCCCGGCAGTATTGACCCCACCGGTTTTGTTAACGACAAATTAAAACACGTTATTGTATTTTTCATATTGTCGTTGATGCTTGACGGCCTGGCCTTTCCTACTGTCCGCTTTACCTGGTATAAGCCACTGGGGTTGTTGGCCTTTGGGGTGTTGCTGGAAGTGTTGCAGGATACCCTGGGGTTTCGGAAGGGCAGTAACCAGGATTTGCTGGATATTTTATCGAATCTGGCGGGGATTACGGGTTACTTTCTGGTGGCGGCTATGGTGAGAAAAATCCGCAAGACTCCCTCCCTGGCTACTACGGAAATTAGTGGAGCATAGTCAGCTTTTATTCCCGGTTTTTTCTCAGCGTTACCGTTCCCAAACGCAGTCAGGGCATAAAAACTGCGGAGTTTTGTCTCTGTTGTTTTGTGTAGCTCTGGCATCCTGCTCTATCAATTCACCGTTTATCAATACCCAGGGAAGGTTAGGCGAACATAATAAGCGGATATTGCGGTTCCCCCTGTTTTTTCCTCCGGTATAATCCCCTGCTTGCCTATTCCCTTGATGCCTGAATCTGTTTAAGGATTACCGCCTTGTCCACGCTGGATAACCGTTTTAGCCGTTTTCTGTTTATTTTCTGTTGCTGGTGATTACCTGGCTGCCCTTGCCCTATGGCAGCAAGCCCGAATGGGCCATGGGGATTTTGCAGGCGGGTGTTTTTATGCTGTCGGCCTTCTGGTTGGCGGGGTATGGTTTTGGGCATCTGTCGGTTACCCCTGCCTTTCGTAAAGGTGCGCCGGTTTTTATTGGGTTGTTGCTGGTTGCTTTCTGGGTTTGGGTGCAGTCGTTGCCACTGCCTGCGGCGATGGTGCAGCAGTTGTCACCGGTGGCCTGGTCGGTTCAGGTTGAAGCAGCCAGCGCATTAAACCTGCCGGTGCCGGATACACTTTATCTCTCCCTTGATCCTTTTGCTTCCCAGGTGCATGCCCTGTTATCGCTGGCCTATGCGCTGCTGTTTGCCATGGTGTTGTTGCTGGTCAGTGATCCGAAGCGATTGCGGGTGATTGCCTGGGTGTTTGTGATTGCCGGGGCGTTTCAGGCGTTGTTTGGTTCGTTGAGTACGCTCTCTGGTGCTGAGGTTTCTTTGTTTGGCCCGAAAGAAGCCGGTCGTGGCGTGGCTACCGGTACCTTTGTTAACCGGAATAGTTTTTCCGGCTGCCTTGAAATGACTCTGGCGGTGGGTATGGGCCTGTTGCTGGGTCAGCTGAACGAACGGCGCTTTCATGACTGGCATGAGTTCTGGCAACAAACCCTGAAAACCCTGCTAAGCAACAAAGTGATTTTACGTACCGCCATTGCCATTATGGTGGTCGGGCTGGTGATGGGGCGCTCCCGTATGGGCAATACGGCGTTTTTCTCCAGCCTGATGATTACCGGGGTTTTGTACGTTATCTGTCGTAAAAAATTAACTCGTGGTGTGGTGATTCTGTTTGTCAGCCTGTTTGTGATCGATACCATTATTGTCAGCCAGTGGTTCGGGCTGGAAGAGGTAGTGGAACGGCTGGAAAGAACCAACGTACAAACAGAAGCCCGTAGTGATGTGAACCCGCAAACCATCGGTGCCATTCCTGGTTTTGCCCTTGCCGGTTCCGGTGCTGGCAGCTTCTATACCACCCTGCCGCAATATCATGATGGTACCTGGCGGGGCTTTTTCGATTTGGCCCATAATGATTTTCTGCAATTCCCCCTGGAGTTTGGTGTTCCAGCTTATGCCATTCTGGGGCTGATGGTGCTGTTTACTGCCTGGCAAGCCATTCAGGCCATGCGCTTGCGACGGAATATGCTGATGGTGGGGATGGGGTTCGCGGCGTTTATGGGGATTCTGGCGATTATGATTCACTCGTCGGTGGATTTTAACCTGCAGATTCCTTCTAATGCGGCTTATTTTGTTTGCATGATGGCTTTGGGGTGGTTGGCTCGGTATTTGCCGACCCTGCCGGGCGCTTCCCGCCACCCGCTCCCCGCTGCCCGAAAAAGATAAGACGAATGCTTTTACGGGAAGCGGACAACGGCTCTTATTGCATCAAGGCTAAATCAACCAGCAGTTTCTGTGCGCTTTGCTTTTGTCGCATAAAGGCGATAATGAACGCTTTGTTGGCTTGCAGGTCAAGACGGTACAGCACTTTGTAATTCTCAAGCAGATTGAGTTGGCGATAGTCTTGTATGCCGATCAGCGATAGCTCTGGGCAGGCCGGGCGACAGGGTACTTCTTCGATGAGTTGTTGGGTCTGTTGAACCAGGCTGGTCATAAGAAGGTTGAGCTGGTCGGGCGTAATAAACAGGCTCATATAGGCTTTGAGCTGGCGCAATGTCTGAAATGCTGTTTCTGTTATTTCCACATTGACGGGCTGTTTCATCAGCCTTCATCGCTCAGGCGCTTGAGGGCTTCTTCCGGTGTCAGGGTATTGTTTTCGCGAATATCCCGTTCGGCACGGTTGGCCAGTTTCAGCAGGGCGATGGCTTCATCTCTCATGCTGGCTTCCTGCTCAGAATAGATACGGTAAACAGGCCGACCGTGTTGGGTAATACGGAGTGGACCGTCCATGACATCCAGCTTTGCGGCATTTTGTTTTAAATAGCTGAGGGTTTGCGTTTCCATGATGTTCTCCCTATAGGTCTGTTAATGGTCTGATTATAGTCTGTTCTGGTGATGGGCGGTAAAGATTAAGTCCATGATCTGATTTCTGTAACCACTTTTCTTCTCTTTTTCGGATCACGGACAACGGCTGTAAAGATGATTGATATTCACAACCATATTATTCCCGCTATTGATGACGGGCCGGACACCCTGGAGCAATCCCTGGAGCTGCTGCGAAAAATCGGGGTCGAAAAATCGGAAAAATCGGGGTCAGGTCTTGATCCTTGACGTTAGCTTCCAAAACACAAAGCATTACTCTGCAATCCACACAGGCTCTGCTAACCTTCAGAGTTTTTGATCTGTTGAATTGCGAGCCACAAAAGAAAGCAAAAATCGGGGTCAGGTCTTGATCCTTGACGTTAGCTTCCAAAACACAAAGCATTACTCTGCAATCCACACAGGCTCTGCTAACCTTCAGAGTTTTTGATCTGTTGAATTGCGAGCCATATTATCTTTATGAACAAGGCTGAGCTTGAGCAATTGTCGGGCGTGAGAATTCGGGAAGCTCAGTTACTTCTCGATCATAGGGCATATAATGGAGCTTATTATCTGGCAGGTTATTCCGTTGAGTGTGCCATTAAGGTATGCATATGCCATAAGGTGCAGGCATGCGATTTCCCGGATAAAAAACTGGCCCGGGACAGCCACTCACACAGGTTGACAGAACTGATAAAAGTAGCGGGGTTGCAAGATGCCCTTGTACAGTATGAGAAAGCCAATCCACTGTTCATGCTCAATTGGTTGAGTGTAAAGGATTGGGCAGAAACGAGCCGATATGATTTGAATATCGGCCGTGTTAAAGCGGCTGACCTTGTTGCTGCCATCACCGATCAGGAGTCCGGGGTTTTACCATGGCTAAAGAAATTCTGGTAAGAGATCAGCTGAGTGATGAGATGATTCAGGCAGGAGAAAAGCTGCTAAATCTGCTAGAGGTATCAGACCAACCTATTCTGGGTGCGTTTTGGCTGTTTTTGCCCGATGAGCATCTTTGGAGGCTTTATATTGCTTCTGATTTGGTTCGGACTGCAGGCTCAAGGCGGGCGTACCAGCAGGTACATGAGGCGTTGAAGCGTTTTCATCCGGATGAGTGGGTACTTTCTCTGCATGATATCACTGTGATTGATGGGTCAGACAAGGTTTTTCAGGCATTCTCCCATGCCATAAACGATGATGTTCAATTGAATAAACAGCGTTTTTTCAGAGAACGGGTCCAGCAACAATTTATCGAGGATGCTTGGGTTTATAAGGCGGCCTAAGGAAAACTGGGGAAAAAACCGGGGTCATATATGGTCCGACCCGCTTTGCAAGGATAAGTTTTCCATCATGACTAAAGAGTAATGCTTCCATTCTCTTAATAAAGAGACCGGTCTTTGGGGTGAGGTCTCAATGCCTCTGGCCCTGATGGAATCCGCTCACTCCCACCTCATCAAGTCTTCGGCCTCTAAGGGCCCTGACCCCGGTCAGGTTCAAGGGAGTGCAGGTCTTACCTTTTATGCCATCATTTGAACTTTATCCGCGCAACTCGTTGCAGGCTTCTTACACTGATTAACCGCTTTTGCTTTTCTTCTCTAA
>NZ_JAGHQV010000079.1:0-14089 GCF_017744175.1 Thalassotalea sp. G20_0
CCACGGAGACACGGAGTCACGGAGAATAGAAAAAATCTTTTCCTCCGTGACTCCGTGTCTCCGTGGCAAAAAGAGCAAGTTATTCAGGGTCAATTCCCAAGCTCGCCGCCTGCTGGCCGCAAAAGCATAAGCGGCCTGCCTTTTTCGGGTGGCGGGCAGCGGGAAGCGCTTACTGAAATGTCGAAGTTATTAAATGACAGTTCCTAAGGCTATGCTCCCTGCGTTGAGCCTTGCATAGTAACTGCCCACTTAGCCAGAAATATACGATTCCATTTGGCCAACTACTTATGGCAGCGACAAGATCATTTCCTCCGGTTAGTGGCTGAGGGGTTCCGGCTGATATTCATAGATACTGTCCATCAGACGGACCACCACAAAGAGCAGGTTATTGGTCAGTGAGATGGCGGGTATCCGTGCCGAATTGAAGCTGGCATAGTGCAGCACCTGATCATCCAGGTAATTCAGCAGGGCCACTGGAGTACCGGAGTCGATGCAACGCTGGACAAACCGATCGTTCAGCGTTGAGGACAGTTTGGATTCCATGGGGCTTTCGGGGCTGAGTGATTTGAACTCGGCATCCAGCAATGCCATTTTAGACTCCAGCCACCGGGTGTCTTCTGGCTCCTGTGGGGCATCCCCCAGTATCCGGTGATAAACCAGCACAATATCGAAACAGAGATCCAGAAACAGGTTGGCCATATCGACACTGTCTTCCGCAATGGTGTCTGACAACTCGCCGTAGATGGCGTTATACAGCTGGCTCTGATGGTTTTCAAAATGATCCAGCAGCCGGGTGCCCTCCTCATCGGATAGCGTTCTTCCCCACTGTACAATGTCATCCACGTCTTTCCGGGTTAAAGGTTTCATATTGATGCGTCCCTCGTAAATATTCGCCATGCACTTGACTGTCAGTGGGTGAGCGTTATGCGTGTTTTTTGGTTCGGGGTCAAGTGATGACTGTTCGGGCTTTGGGAACGGATCAGGAGCTGCTGTTTGAGAGGGGCTGATTTATGTCGGAAGACACCGTTTTTTGAAAATGCAAATAATTGAAGGAAACCATTGGCTTTGCTGGTTTTTGCTGTACTGATTGCTGTCTGCCAGAAAATAACAGGCTAGCGAATCTTCAGTGCTGGTGATATTGTCGCCGATAGGGTGGGGATACCGGGCTATCCTAGTGTGTATGCTGCGTATCAAAGCAGTATTTGATCGTTGAGGGGATCATGAAAATCGGTCGAAATGAACCCTGCCCTTGTGGCAGTGACAAAAAATATAAGCAGTGTTGTCTGGTGAAAGATCAGGCCGCTGGCCCAAAGAAAAACACGCAAAAGAAAAAACTGAAGAACCTGTCTGCTGAAGAACTGATAGAAATGTTAAGGGCCGAGCAAAGGGCCCATAGAGAAAACCATCCTGAAGAATATCGAGACCCGCAGCCGGAGTATGGTTATGTCTCTGCGGAAAAGATGGAAGGTAATCAGTTCGTTATTGATGAGCATGGCCTGGTTTGCAAGATCTGCGATATTACCCATGTGAATGCCGATGCCGTGCGCAGCCAAACTAACCGGGATTTTCGGATCGGACACTGGTATGTCTCAACCGAACCCAACGGAGAAACAGTGGTTGATGGACCGCTTGCCAACAAAGAAACTGCTATTCATTTTGCTATGGATTTAACGGGGGCTGAGTATTTTGTTGAGGCCGTGAAAGAGTAATGGGCAAGTCTTACAGTCGGGAAGAAAAATATGCGCTGTACAAAAGTACAAATTGGAAACCGGGGTCGGGTCTTGATTCTTGAATTCTTGCAAGAGATAACCCGATTCTCAAATATCCTGCTTGAGAAAAAGTATCACTACCCAAAGGAGATCCGGTTAAGTCCTGATATTCAGGAGTTATAATTTTTGGCTCTTCCGGGACTGTCTCTATATGTGAGAAACCCCTGAAAAATCCCCTGAAAAACCAGAGTAGAGTAAGCGGGCCCCTGCCAATAACCGTTATTACTATCTTCCATTAAAACGCTAAACCATGTCATGATCCACTGGCCTACGGGTCAGGGAGAGTAATAACGATGACCGCTCAATTCTCCAGCCATCTTACGCTTGATGATGTGTCATACAACGTTACCGATGCAGAGCCTTATCCAATATTTCATCCGAATATGCTGGGCCGTATCGCCTATGGGTACCTTTTGTTGGGCTGGCTATATCGTCACTCATGAATGCAAAGAGGGTCAGCTATTTGCCAGGTCGATGAATTTAGGTGTGTTTAAAGATGAACCATTAGTCAATGGCATGACACCGGATCCACTGCCGGAATGTGATGATCTGACGCTGGCTTTAATGTTTGGCCGCCGCTACACCGATGTGTGGCTGCCTCTTGAATATACCGGTGAGGTGCTTCTTGGCAATGACTGGGTTGGCAACCTGGGGCGTGGCCATCATGGCAGCAAACCGGCGGTTGAGTACAACGAGATCAAGAAGGTTGTGTTCTCAAAAGGCAAAATTCAGCAGATAACGGATGTATCGGACCAGTATGCAGAAGAGCGGCAAGCCCTGATCAAAGCGGAAGAAGAAAAGTGGAAAAAAGAGCGGAAGGTAGAAGAGCGCCGGAAACAAAGAATGCTTTTAAAGCGAAAGCTTGTAGGGTTCTTCACCAGGAAGCGGCAGCCAATGGCTACACATCGGGATGATTTATGACGTTTGAGGCTGCTGCCCTGCCCCCGGTCAGGATAAACCAGGGGGAGGGCTTTCCTTTTAACGGTATATCTGGAAGATTTGTTGAAGGTCATCTGATCAATATTTAACCAGCCATTCTCACCCCGCCTGTCTGAAAGGCTGGCTTTATCCCCTAACCGTTTATCCACAATCTTTTCCACACAAATTCCGGATAACTGAAACTGGGGATAATAATCCTGAAGTCATATACTGCAACGGGTTATAACGAACTACTGACAGTATAAACACAAGCTATCAACAACTTATCCACTGACTTCTTCTGGAAAAACCGAGAGTGTGTATTTATTCTTGAGTTCATTCAAAGAGGAACCCCAATTCTCAAACATCCGTTGAAATCATTTCGCCAAGGTAAGACCCGATGCCCGATATCCAGTGGTCAGCTCCAGGTGCCACCCTGAGCCATAAAAATGGGGCAAAAGAGTTCGGCCTGACTGAGGATGAGGTTATCCGGGCGATTAAAGAAGGGACACTCCACTATCAAATCGCCCATGCCCACGGCAATCCTTATTTCCGAGTGGTCAGGGAAGAAGTAGAGGCGCTGGTGCTGACGCTTTATGGTCCGGACTACGTCAACCAGCAACAGCTGAAAAAAAGACAGGATGATATTGACCGGGAGATTCGTAAGCTGAAACGTCGTATCAAAGCTTTGGAGAAAGAGCGACTGCCTTTGTCCGGTTCCGACCAGTAACACGGTGATTCACATGCCTAAAGTAAAGAAAAAGCTGACTGCTGCACAGAAAAGAATCCGTAAAGCCGCCAGGGCGGAACGCCGAAAGAAGTACCAGTGGATTTTTATCAACGGCAAGCAGGTGCGGATTAAAAGAGAGGATACACTTGAGGCATTTGCGGAGCGGGAAGCCCTGCTCCGCAGTGCTGACCCCATCTGGCTGCATCAGAATGAACTCTGGGAATATATACAGACGGATGATGATTGCCCGGATATTGAACCATCAAAGAGTGATCTGGCAATCTGGGAGTGGGATGGTGATGAGGAGAAGGTGCCGTTTTGAATGGGCTTCACTCATAGTTGACAATATTATTATAAATTTCCATTTGAGCGTTGTTTCCCTGGTTCCCTCGCTGAGCGAGGAAACCCGTACTTCTATTTTTTCGTATCCAGTTCCCAGTAATCCATAATCCGCACCCGGCCAATAGTCTGCATATCCGGCGTACGGGTATTGGTCTGGTCCAGACCTTTATAACTGATCAGAAAGCTGCACAACTGCTTTTTACCATTCTCTTCACGCAGAGCCAGAAACATACCGGGCCCTGGTCGTAACTCCCGCTCTACCACCAACAGGGTAAAACCAGTGAAGTACTCGATGGTTTCCGGCACATAGTAATACTCGTAGAGTTTCTTATCCCGGGGCTTGTGTTGCTGGCTGGCAAAAATATCCGGCACACGGGCCGCCACTTCATACCAATCCCCTTCCGGTGGTACCACAGTGACGTGAGTCAGCATGGTTGGGTGGGCCAGTGGCTCTTTGGTGGTTTCCGGTTCCGGATTAAGGGTCACCGATGCCGGTGCCAAGCCAGTGGCTGGAGACACCGGTAGCCACCGCCAGCCGTTCCACATATTTGTGCGGATTGTCAATCTTGCCACTGGCCAGGCGGTACATGTAGCTGCGCTCGATGCCCGTCTCACGGGACAGGGCGCTGGCGGTTTTTATCCCCTTCAGTTTCATGGCCGTAGCCAGACGATCGGCAAACGTATTACTCATTATGACTATCCTCTGCCGGTAACAGGCTGGTGCCAGATGGTGTTGACTGGGTATCAATACTGATCAGGCTGTAGGTCTTTTTCTCTTCCCGGGTGTTACTGTTAAAGACCGTTTTCTCATTGGCAAGCAGGGTGACGGTGTCGCCCATTCGGAATGGCTGAACTGCCTGGTACATTTTTTTGCTGAACCGGACTTTGATCAGTTCGCCTTCTCTATTTCTGATTTGCAGTTTGCCTGCGCTGCTGATCAGCTCCACAATCCCTTCTATTTTCACTTCTAACGGTTCGGTACTGCTGAAACCATCCAGCAGGGTTTCCAGCATCTGGATCTTATCCCGTCGGCCATGCCAGATATGTTTTTGTTCATTGCCGCCGGTCCAGCTGATATCAATTTCGATATGTTTTTGCCGCAGGGCTTTCAGAAATTTCGCCAGCGCATGGGAACTTCTCAGGCCCAGGTTATCCACCTGTTCACTCAGGCCCTGGTTCATATCTTGATTGAGCAGATCAAACAGGCCGGACAGGCTGTTTTCCAGCAGGTTGACGCCAAACAGGTCAGGTGATGTATCTCCGGTGATATAGAGGCGGGAGGAACCATGCCCGATCTCTGCAAACCGCAGGTTGATAGGCCGGGTTATCTCGCTCGGAATGGTACCAACCAGATCCTGCCCATGGTGGAGTTTTGCCGCCGCCGCGAACACCAGCCCGGAAAAGTGTTTGGCCAGGTTTGCCAACAGATCCAGGGGAACAGAACCGTTGTTTACATCCCCTCCCATCAGACGAAGCTTGATTACTTCCTTTTCGCGCTTTTCTTTTTCGGTGCTCAGCTTGTGGTGGAGGTCATCAATATGCTGCTCTAAAGAGTGGATGCTCAGGGACAGGGCAAAGTTATCCCCTTCTGCTGCAAGCTGGTTCTTCTTGCTGTCCAGCAGCGCTTCGGTTTTTTTGATGCGCTTTTCTAAGTAGGAAATGTTCATAGTGCTTCCCCAATTCTAATTTTAGGGATTCCTTTGCGTCTGTCGTTTCTGTCTAAACCATATAGCTCCTGCCAAAGGGAGTGGTCTTCCTGAAGATCGGTGACAAAAATAACATCGCATTCGTATCGGAGTCTGATCGGATTGGTCTGATGCTGATTAAAATGGGAAATATTATGGGCAGGTCTTAAATTTTACATCAGTGCACTAAGAAAGACCTGACACCCTTTTCGCTTTTGTTATGAATACTTACTAATTTGTTAGTGAATTTATTGTGCAATTTGCAATATCATTTTTTATTTGTCATGGATTTGATATGATGAATATCTCATTAAGAAATTTAAACTCAATTCGAGAATTCCTACCGGTAAATTTTCCAAGCGAATTAAAACCAATAGAAAGGGAAATAAATTTCACCTACTCTACAGGATTGGATGAAAAGATAGAAGCAATAAATATTCTTGAGCGATCTTGTGAGAAAAAAGATGTAGTATCTATTTATTTTAGAGATAAAAATGCACTAGAACCTTTCAATAGTTCTGACTGCATGTCGTCACTTGATTATAATGGAACCGATGATTACATAATACGTCATAATGACGATGAACATAATGATTCAATGCATAGGCCTGAAAACCCTCTCTCATGCCATTGCCATATTAAAAAACAACGAGATGAAGTTAATACTTTTGTAAAAGGAATATTTCAGAGGCACTCGAAATCTGGAGAAACTCATTACAAACAATATTTATTCTCTAAAAATAATTTCAAAGAAAACCATCATCAAAATGGAATCGTATTTGAAAATGGCAGTTCGTCACACAATCTTTCTTGCAAGTCAATTCATGAGGTAGTAGAAGTTGATAAATCATCATTTAGGAATATTCAAGATAGAGTTCTAATAAGTAAATCTAAGAGAGTGAAAAATAAATGTGCAATTATGTAAAATCTCGTGGGCTATTATGCATAATCGGGATAGGGCAGAGCCTCACGACTCTGCTCCTCCCACACCACGAGCCATACGGATCACGTAGCATCGCAGTTCAAATCACTCTTTATTCATCTTGCTGCCAGCTCTGGCAACCCAAGGTTCTTGAAATATCTATTTGGCAATGCTCGGGTTAACGCCGGACTACCACTCAACCGCCAAGGTCCATGAGCTGATTTTGCCGTATTCCATGCAAGGAAACGACTTACCCCAAGACGTCTTAGCTGACGGTCGCTTTCAGTTTGGCCAGTGCCTTATCACTGACTTTTCTCTTTAGCTCCCGCCGACTGAATGTGAACCCGAGAAAACTTCTTTCCCATGGGCGACCTACCGCGTTCTTTTGGGCATTCACTGTGAGCCGCAGTGATTCTCCAACAAAGCGTTGCAGGCTTTTCATCACGCGTTCACCCGCTGCTTTACTGCTGACGAGTGCCACACAATCATCAGCATAGCGAGCAAACTTGAGGTTTCGCTTTTGTTCCCAGTCCAGATTGTTCAACGCTATTTGAAAGAACAGGTGACAGTGGGCCGCCTTGTGGTACACCTTTCAAACTGGCTTGTTTTATTCCGTTAATACAGACACCGGCGTTCAGGTATTGGTTGATCAAACGCAGCAGCGTAGAATCTTTATGGTGAGCCTTAAGTTGTATCATTAATAAATCATGGTTTACATGATCAAAGAACGCCTCAAGATCACAGTCCACAACCCAGTTATATCCATTCCGTATAACTGACTGTACATGGCAGATAGCCTGATGTGCATTCCGATGGAGACGGAAACCATAACTGTTGTTATGGAATCCCACTCTGCCTGCATAATCTGGGCAATCGCTTGCTGTATCAGTCGATCCAGAACGGTAGGGATACCCAGCTTGCTTTTGCGGCCATCCGGTTTGGGGATTTCCACTCGCAGAACGGGTTTTGGGCGGTAGACTCCTTCTATCAATTGCTGTCGGATTATCGGCCAGTACTGTTTCAGGAAATGTGGAAGTTCGTCAACGGTCATGCCATCGACGCCAGCGGCTCCTTTATTGCGTTGAACCTGTTTCAGTTGCAGGATCACGGCACCAAAGATACCGTTGGTGGAAAGGCCAGTGACAGCGGTAGGTGCATCCAGCGCTGTTATTCCACCATCCCCATTAACCGGAACCGTCATTTCTGGCTGAACCGGTTTCATATAAATACTTCTTTCTCTTGCTCATTGGCAGTGTTGAGACACTTTGCCAGCTGACTCTCAAGGCTTTTGATGCTTTTATAAGCTTCACGGTTCTCGATAACCGTGTATTCGCATTTGCCACAGACTGATACACATCCAGCCTTTAATGCACCATAGTGGCATGTTTTAATGTGGTGCTTCATTTCATGGTCAGGATGATCCTGCGACATTTCCAGTTCCGCGTTAAGCCATTCCGCGATGAGCTCCAATTCGTATTCACTCCAGCCATCGCGCAGGGGTAAGCACTTCTTTATGAAAAAATCATTAAATTCTGCACAGTCTTTAGCCATAGAGTTTCTAAATTCACACTCGAAATCTTCAAACAAAATGATGGCGCAGTGAAACCTCGCCAGGGCTTGATACTCTGAAGGGGAAGGCCGCTTGTCATCATGGTAGTCCCGGTTGAGAAACTCAGTTAACTCAGCAGGCAGCTTCGTTAATATTGAATCAACCAATGAGTTTATTTCATCCTCGGTATAATCAGATTTTCTTATGCCCTTTAAAAAGCGATACTCAAATAGGTTACGTATGTGTCTGGGAAGGCTGCGTTTCATGTCTGCAGGATTTACTGACAAATCAAGACTGGGGCTGCCGCGAGAGATACAGGGGTAGACAAGAAGTACATCATTTTCCTGAAATTTCTCCGGTTTTTCTTCGGATTCTGTGTGTGCGAAGCACGACGTTAGCTTAGTAATTTGACGTTCATCCATAGGGCGTTTCGGGTGTGACCCGATATCAGTAAGATGGCATGAAGTAGAGGCTGATATGTATACCGTTTCATGCAATGCAGTTGGAATGATCTCACCACCCTGTGAATCAGAAGGAGGTAAAGGCAGTGTCTGGGCCGTGGCCCCTGCTAACGGAGGCATAGTGGCTGAAATCCTGTGGTTTGCTTTGCAGCGTTGATTTTGGGTTGGCAGATCGTTGCGTCACATCAAATCACATCAGGAAATAACTGACGACTATCATTTTTTAACAAACCTTTAGACCCACCAACTAACAAATGGTTCCTACCCGTAAAACTTTTCTAAGCAATAACTAAAGCTGCCTGCGGTTGTTGTATCCGGAGATCTCCAGGGTATCCGGGAAATCTTCAGGCATGACTGATTTTTGCAGACGGTCAACAGTGATCCAATGACGCCATAACCTCCCAATTCCGGATCTATGCCTTTGGCCCTGGCAAAGTGAGGCACCGCCATGGCCAGTGACTTGATCAGGTTCTTCAGGTCTGGTTTGTCATCTTCAGCAAACAGGCTGTTTAGCCGTTCATCGTCGTAGGCTTTCATAAACAGGGCTTACTCTACGCGGTCACGCATCTGTTTATTCCAGTCACCCTGACGGGTTTTCAGCTCTCCGGCTTCACTGCCCAGCCGATCTGCAAACCGGGCAAGGAATACATCATTGCTGCGGTGCAGCAGGTCGCCAGTATCATCGGTATCAAAGTGGGAGAGGTCTTCCTGGGTAATGCGGGAGGCGTCGAGCCTGGCCTTTTCCGCCGGAGACATTGAGGCGGTATCACGAGCATTGGCTTCTTTGGTGAAAGCAATGTGCTGGTCGGTGTCCATTTCTCCCTGTCGCTGGCGCACCAGTACTGGCTGTTTGAAGTTATCCACAGACTCTGGCTTCAGGCCAAAGGATTTGGCGTTTTGCTTCAGGTGTTCCTGGTAGGCCTTCGCCCGTTCAGGATGGTTGCGGTAGGCTTTGCGGATTGCTGATACTCGGCCATTGCCGCTTTCAACTACACGGTCACTGCCAATGATTGGCGCACCACTACTGGCCAGCGGGTTGGCTCCCGGCAGTTTAGGGTTGAGTTTGCTGGCAATGCCCCTGATCTGGTCTTCACTGGCTTGGCGGGTTCGGTCCCTGGGTTGCAGCTCTGCGGGGTATCCCGGGTTTACCTTGCCGGTGTCGTTATGGCTGGCAATCAGGTCATCGGCTTCGTAAAGGGCGTATTGGGTATCCAGCTCCCGTTCTGCTGTGGATACTTTTTCTATACCACGCCCCATCACTGGCTTAATGGGGAGTGCCAGACTTGTCCTGCGCAGTCAGTCGCAGCCCTTCCTGTTGCTGGCGGTTTTCAATGGCTTCCACTTCCCGTTCAAAGCGGATACCTTCACCACTTTCCACCATGGCTTTCAGGTTGGCCAATGCCTCTATTTCCCACAGGGGTGTTCTCGGTCTCGGCTCTTATCTTGCATGGCCCGAGTGGTTTGATAGCACCGTTGGCAAACAGCGATGGTAAATTTGCCAGCAAAACTGTGGGTGTTAGTCAGCTCTCGACAGCTTAATCCGGGCCACGTCAGCGAGTATTTCTCTGAACAGCGGCCGGACTTTTTCCCCTATAAGTCTGTTAAGGTATTTAAAATCAACAATGATGATAAAAAAGATGTGATCATGACTTTCCAGAATCCCGATGGTAAGCAGGAAAAAAATATACACATTATTACCCCTGGTCGAATAGTAAATAGTGATTTTGATCTTTTACAACAAGGTTCTGTAATCAATTGGAGTTCCGGTGATATCAGCATCTCCGATATTCTTGCCAAAGGAAAAATCCCAATCGTTGATCAATTTAAAAAATCGGTTCTATTTGAGGAAATGGAGAATGCAATGGAAAAATTTTGTGCAATTCCGGGAAATGAGCAATATGATTATTTGATGGACCCTTGGAGAACGGCTATTAAGAACTTACCTGATAACACTTGGGGTTCTCTCAAGTAAGTAGCTGGCCATATGGAATCGAATATTTCTGGCTACTTGGGCTGGTACTATGCGAGGCACAACGGAGGGAGCATAGCCGTAGCTATGTGACCGGAGTTGTAACGAAGCAGAGTGCCAGCACAAGGAGTCAGAAATATATGATTTCATATGGTTAGCTACTTACAACCCAGATAAGAGAGTCTCATTACAACGACTGCTTGGCTCGCAATGGCAAGCGTTCGAACGTGACTTCACGGATTGGTTAAAAAAGAACAATCAAACCGAATCATTTATCCGGGAAAAAGCAGAAGCGATTATCCGGAAAACCATCTTTGCTGAAAATGATGAATAAACAGGAGCTATTGCTGTGTCTGCACAAACTGTGTCGTTTTCTGAGCTTCCATAAGTATCAAATTCTCAGGGTGACTGCTCCCCGCTCTAACGAGGGTGTCGCAAAAGCCCACAAAAGCCGGTAATCTGAGGTAAAGCAGCTTTATTGGCCACCTCATGAAAACAAGACGGCAAATAAAGATTAATAATGACCCTCAGCTGGATATTTTCTCAGCGGGCATTTGTTTTTTCCGGACACTTTCGGACTCCCCTGCCAGTTCCTGCGCTGCCAGTTGCTGCGTCATGGCCTGAACCTGTTCCATCAGTTTTTCCGGTTCTTTGACCTGCCTGCCGGGGTTGTATTGTTGGGCCTTCTGACCGGCAAAGTTATTCAGGTTGGAGAGGGAGCTGAGGAAGAACTGCTTTACCGGATTGCCATCGTCACCGATCAGGCTTACCAGAGGATCGTTATTACGATCACTGTCGTTAAACCGAATGCCGTTTATATTGTTTGCCTTTATGCCAGGGTGCTGATTGATAAAACGGGTAATTCCTTCAAACCCATCATCCCCCCTGGCTGCTTTGGCGTTATACAGATCATTGGGATCAACGGCAGACGGTTCGGCAATGCCCCGTTGTCGTCGATATTCCTTATTCAGCATGTCATGTAGTCGGCCTGCGGCCTGCACCAACGGATCCATGACCGTTTCTTTCCGTTCCATGGGCATCCCATATCCGGAACCGTTGCGCTGTTGTCCGGGCTGACCTCCCGGCATAGTGCCCTGACCGTAACCGCCATAGGGCTGGCCTGTCAGTGCCGCCAGTTCTTTCTGCCGGTTGTAGAAGTCCTGAGTTTCACCGGCATCTATCTGTTGTTGCCTCAGTGCCTGCTGCTGTCGCTGGTCAATCGCATCACTTCGCTGGCGGTTGTGGTTCCAGCTTTCTTCCCGGGCAGTTTAACCCTGGCCCGACCTTTGATGACCCCGTTAGAACCGGTAGATGAATTGCTGTAGAGCAGATTTTTGACAACGATGTTTATATCCACCGTGGCCGTGTATTCAATCCGGGTAATCTCCCAGCCGCTGAGTTCGTGATTGTTGATGGTGATGTCGTAAGTGGCAGACTGCGCTGATGTGAACTCCGGGCTTAATGTGACATCCAGAGCCGTGCCGAGTTTGCCCCGCTGATCATACTCGTAATCAATCGATCCACTGGTAAACGTCCCCTCCCGATCTTCCGTTGTCAGCGATACGGCAATATCGTAATTGGCCTGGGTCAGGGTTTTGCTGACTTGCAATACGTGGGTTTCAAACTCGTTAATATCGACGCTGGTTGATTCACTGGTGATCCAGTCGCTGCTATCGGGACGATACTCCAGCGTCAGGGTGGCCTTGCGGTTCTGGTAGCCAGTGGATTCTCCGGTGGAACGATGGCTTGCTACACGGCAGTTGACCGTCACTTTTTTTACCTGATCGGTGTTGTACACCGCCCATCACCGGCTGTTACTGCTGCCCAGATAGGTCTTGCCGCTGGCATCGGTTTTGGTGCCATCGGCCAGCAGCAATCGGGCGTAGGGAGTAAACACCCATGCTCCCTCAATACTGGGATGGGGCTGGGGTACGCTGTGATCCATTTCCAACCGCTGGGACTGGTCGGGGTAATCAGCGTTATAGACCGTGATGTCACGGGGATAAAGGTTCACTGTGGGCATGGCCTTGAAATAGGCGGGAATCACCACTTCCTGGCCATTGGTAGCCACGCCGCTTTCCGTTCGGCGTACCTCTTTGTAGCGGATATGACCGCCGGTTTCAGAATAGATAAAGGACTCAATTCGGCCCTCTTTCAGCAGCAGGTAATCGTTGTTGGCAATGCCGCCGCTGCCGGTAATCACCATCTGGCCAAAACCATCGGTGCCGGTACTCAGTTCAATGGAACCACGCCCAACGGTCAGTGCCGTGCCATTTTGCAGCTCTCCGGACTGAAGCTGGCTGATATTCACCGGCCCGTTTACCGCCAGATAGCCATTAAAGATCAACACATATTCCGGTGCTTCTTCAGTGCCGATATTGCGCACGGAAAAGGGTTGCTCGGACAGCTCCGGACTCTCCAGCATCAGATCCGCCAGGTTGATAATGGCAGTTCCCTGTCCTGGCGTTGGTCGGGCTGTCAGGCCGGTCGGTTTCGATCACGGGAATGGATGGCACGGCAGGTTCCAGGGTGTCAGTAATGGAACCCACGGAGGTGGCAGGCAGACTCAGCCGCTGCCCGATCTCGTTTGCCAGCCCCAGCTCCGCCAGTTCGCTGTGCAGTACGGCTTTGTCCCCGGCATTACCGGAACGTCCGGCCAGCCGGTTCAGGAACTCACGTACGTAGCGATCTACCGTTGCTGGCAGAGCAGGAAATTTGGCCATATAGGGAAACTCTACTTATACTTGTCCAATAAACTGAACAATTAATTGAACAGGTATTAAGCGATGAAAGTAGTGTCCTACTCCGAAGCCCGGAACAATTTAAAATCAGTGCTCGACCAGGTGGCCGACGATGCCAGCGAAACCATTATCCATCGCCGCGATGGTAAAGACGCGGTAGTGATGTCGCTGGACAGCTATAACAGCCTGATGGAAACCCTGCACCTGATGTCGTCCCCGAAGAACGCCAAACACTTGAATGAATCCATTGAACAGATCAGGGCCGGTCAGGTGGTTGAAAAGGGCTTGATGGATGACCAGTAAACCCAGGCTGCTCTGCTGGTCACAAAATGCCTGGCATGACTACCTTTATTGGCAGGAACAGGATCGGAAAACCCTGAAGCGCATCAACAAGCTAATTACCGAATGCCTGCGCGATCCATTTAATGGTATTGGCAAACCCGAACCACTGAAAGGTAACTGGCAGGGGTTCTGGTCACGGCGGATCAGCAATGAACACCGGCTGGTCTACCAGACTAACGATACCCATCTGACCATTGCGGCCTGCCGTTTCCATTATTAATTAACGTGAGTTCGACGCTCAGAAAGCCATGGGTACACCTTCTGTTAGTACAGAAACATCAATATGAGGCTTTATGGGTTGTCTGATATAGGCTATGAGGCCAGCTATCAGATTTACAGCAAAGTTGAATGGGGACCGGTGGCGGGAGTGCTCTATCTGAGAGATGTTTTTAAGTTGATCGTTGACACTCTCTATGACAGCCCTTTTTCGCAACATCACTTTATCAAAGGCTTTCAGCTCCTTTGGCTTCATGTTCTTCTCACTTTCGTTACCAGATTCAGGCCTTTCTCTTTCAACCAATCCACTAACTTTTATGAAATATAACCCTTATCCCCGTAGAGCCAGCCTGTTAAATCTTCAATAAGATCTGGTACTGGCTTTCGGTCGTCTGTGTTAGCCGTAGTCAAACAGAAAGATAAAATTTCTCCTGGATGATTGATG
>NZ_JAGHQV010000007.1:0-193602 GCF_017744175.1 Thalassotalea sp. G20_0
TGACCAAGTCATTGAGACCCAATCTCTAACCGGCGATGGTGCCGATCAGCGAGGCCGCTATCATACCGAAGCAGCTTTCGTTGTCAAGCGCTCGTTTTTCCCGTAGAAGAAAGAAGCTTTCCAACTCGCTAACGTTGCTCTCAAGCCCTGTCAGCGGAGGCGCATCATACCGCGCCAGCTTGATTTGTCAACCGGTTGTTTTTCATTCATTTCAAAACAACCCATTTTCAAACCGCACTTCCCGGTCAACGATGATGATTCATTCTGCTGATCCGTGGATGACCGTTTGGGTCAGTCCGTGGAAGTGGGGTGTATTATACGGCAGATGTTTTATGTAACAACCTGAGGACAATACCTATAATTAAGCCACAGTCCGAAGCAGGGCGGGCTGATAGCCTCCATATGGGGGGAGAGCCGTGACATTGCCTTTACAACCCCCCTTCTTTAGAATGCCCTTCACAAAACAGACAATAGTTTGCGCCTGATTTAAAAGTGGCAAGCGGCTTCAGGATACTCAATCGTTCCAATATGGCAGCAATGCTCCCAGCCAGCTTGCCAATACCCTATGTGTCTCGTTTGCTCCCGGTTCTTTTCACAATAACCAACCGGTCAGTCAGACAGATAGCAGCTCTACTATTCTCCAATAGTAAACAATCAATACCGGCACCTATATGCCGTTAACACCTTTCAAGACTCATATATATTGCTGGAGACACCACTTGTTCGAACCCCACGCCAGAAACGTTGCCACCATAAAGAATGATCTTCTTTCCGGTTTAACGGTAGCACTTGCTCTTGTTCCAGAAGCTGTCGCCTTTGCCTTTGTTGCCGGGGTCGAGCCTCTGGTCGGCTTATATGCTGCCTTTCTTGTTGGTCTGATTACTGCAGCCATTGGTGGCCGCCCGGGAATGATATCCGGAGCAACGGGTGCCCTGGCCGTGGTTATGGTCAGCCTGGTTGCCAGTCACGGGGTACAGTATCTGTTCGCAGCGGTGGTTCTGATGGGCATTATTCAAGTGCTCGCCGGCATATTCAAACTCGGCAAGTTCATCAGAATGGTCCCCCATCCGGTGATGCTTGGCTTTGTAAATGGTCTGGCCATCGTGATCTTTCTGGCGCAGCTCAGTCAGTTTGGTGTTCAGGGTGAAGCCGGCTGGTTAACCGGCTCTTTCCTGGAAAACAGTGTTATTGATGTTGCCTGGATGAAAGGCAGTGAACTCTATTTGATGCTCGGGCTGGTTGCCTTAACCATGGCAATCATCCATTTTCTGCCCAGGCTGACCACAGCCATTCCTTCTTCTCTGGCCGCCATCATTGTGGTCACCGCTCTCGCCCTTGGTTTGAATCTGGATACCAGAACCGTTGGTGATGTTGCCGGTATTGCGGGCGGGCTTCCGGCATTCAGCATTCCTTCAGTGCCGTTTACTTTTGAAACCCTGACGATCATCTTACCCTACTCTCTGATTCTGGCCGCTATCGGTATCATTGAGTCACTGCTGACCCTGAGAATGGTTGATGAAATCACCGAAACACACGGCAGCAGTAACCGGGAGTGTGTGGGTCAGGGTGTAGCCAATGTGGTTACCGGCTTCTTTGGCGGCATGGGTGGCTGTGCGATGATTGGCCAGAGTATGATCAATGTGAACTCTGGTGGACGGGGCCGTCTGTCTGGTATTTCGGCAGCGTTATTCTTGCTGACCTTTATCCTCTTTGCTTCTTCATTAATTGAAATGATTCCGGTGGCTGCCCTGGTTGGTGTCATGTTCATCGTTGTTATCGGAACCTTTGAGTGGAGTAGCTTCCGAATCATGAACAAAGTGCCCAAAGGGGATGCCTTTGTTCTGGTGCTGGTTTCGGTAGTCACCGTTCTGACCGACCTGGCGGTGGCGGTTATTGTCGGCGTTATTGTTTCTGCCCTGATTTTTGCCTGGGAGCACGCCAAACAGATCCAAATCACAAAACTGGAAGACCAGGATGGTTCAACCATTTATAAGGTGCATGGTCCACTCTTCTTTGGTTCCACCACACACTTTCTGACGCAGTTTTCGCCAAAAGACGACAACAAGGATGTTATTATCGACTTCCGGGACTCCAGGGTCTGTGACCATTCCGGGCTGGAAGCCATCGATACGCTGGCCGAGCGCTATATGAACAGTGGCAGAACGCTACACCTGCTTCACCTCAGCAATGACTGCAGAAAGCTGCTGAAAAAGGCGGGTAACCTGGTGGAAGTGAACGTCATCGAAGATCCCAAGTACTTTGTTGCTACCAATGCCTGATTATCATCCAGCATGACTCAGAGCCCGGACTGAACTCCGGGCTTTTTAATAGGTGCAACTCTTCTATGCCCGTGAATAGCTGACCAGACACCAATTGAGAACCGTGGCACCAGATGATAAATTACCTCCTCGTGTCAATAATAAGAATATAAAGAGGCGTCATAGCTATGAAAACCGTCGAGCAGTGGTTCACGGAATATGGCGAAAGCCACCAGAATCCTACCAATAAATTGATCCACTGGATCTGTGTGCCATCCATCCTTTTCAGCATTATCGGTATAATATGGGCATTCAGCCCTGTTGCCACCTGGGCGATGATGGCCGTTACCCTGCTGTTCTATTTCAAGCTCTCCTTCAAACTGTCGCTGGCCATGATTGTTGTCTTTGCCGCATCAGCAGCCATCTCTCAAGCCCTTGGAGCTTATGTCTTACACGCCAGTATTGCGATTTTTGTCGTTGCCTGGATCTTTCAGTTTATTGGTCACAAGGTTGAAGGGAAAAAGCCGTCGTTTTTTGAGGATCTGCAGTTTCTGTTGATTGGGCCATTGTGGTGCCTGGGCTTCCTGTTTAGAAAGCTCAATATTAATTATTGAATCCCTTCTTTTAAAGGGTTGACCACTGTCGCTCATCCCTCCCTTACCATGGCAATGGCCTCTTCAGCCTCTTTCCAGCCACCCTGGCTGGATAAGATCTGATCGAAAGCAGGTAACGACTGTTTTATCGGTCGCTTTCACAGGTGTAAACAGTTGGTTGCGGAAAAGTACGACATTTGTTCTGTTAATTCTCCCTCGCAGATCGTGCCTGATCATCCTTGCAGCAGGACTATACTTGACTGCCTGAGTCACCTTGGGGGTTTAACATTATGCCACCTGCAAAGAGGTTAAAGACCAGTACCGATGTCGATACATTGAGCAATGAAATCAAGCCTGAAGTAGCCCGTGATATGGCTTGCTTTGATCACCGGTGGGTTCGTGTATCCCAGGAAGTGTTCGCCAAAATCGCCAGCTATTTATCAATCAACGAAATCAATAATTTTGCGCAAGCATCGCCGGCCACGGCTGATCGTCTGCGGTCATGCGGCCTGGCAGAGGTCCAGTACTTCCTCTCCCTGACCAGGCAAAGGCAGTCTTCGTGCCGGGCAATCATTCAGTCCAGTCAGCAACTCCTTGAGCACCTCAGAACGTTGTCCATATTTTCTGTTCGACGCTTTCCTGTGCAACTGGGCCCGGCTTTCTACTCATTTTATGCCAACCATTTGCGCCAGCAGATTCTTGACGGGGCTGCACTGACCCTTACACCCAGTGGCAGCTTAAATGTTAAACGCTTTACCCATCATCTGCATGATCATATTCCCATCCTCACCGAGAGAAAGGCGAAGAATTACAGTGATATTCTGGCTCTGGAGCATGGTCACTGGGTCAGGAAAGCTGAAATCAAACACGATCACATTGCCAGTTTTAGTCATCAGAATGCCGACCATATTTTATTTGTCGCACAATCCGTTCCGGTAAGCTTTGGGAGTGCGGGATTTTTTCACTACGATTACAGTGGTGAAGAGCACTTGCTGTCTGTTTATGAATGCAGGAATGGGGCGTGGATTGAGCAACAGCAACTGACAACGGGTGACGTTTTTCCTCAATGTGGGTCAAAGTTTATGACTTCCATGCACCTGTCACCTGATGCCAGGTCACTGGTCTGTATTAACATGGGACAAGCTGGTGCTATTCTCGGTCGGGGTACCGATGGCCGGTGGGTCAATAGAGGTAACATTCATACAGGTCTTAATCATAATTTACTGTTCAGTGCCGACTGCAAACATCTTGTGATTTATAGTGGATCATTCATTACGGTGATGGGCAAGGCAGACGATGAATCCTGGTCACAAACGGGTGACATTGTTGTTAAAGATCCTGATGATGACCTGAAACTCACACCCAGTGGCGATAAAGTGAGCGAGTATGATTTTGATCTCCAAGTGCTATTCAGCCCGGATAATCGCCATTTTGCCACATGGTTTGAAGATGCCGGCGATGATTGCTACAACGCTTCTATTCGACGAGATTATTTCTTTGTCGTCATTTTTGCCCCGGACCCGGAAGGGCAATGGCGTGAAAAACAGAGAATTATTAAAACCTGCGATTGCCCAAGTCGTTATTACGATATTCAACCTGATTTCAGCCCCGATGGTCGCTGTCTAATTATCACCACTGAAGATGGTCTGGATATCTGGGAATTAAATGCTGACGACCAATGGCTGCCTTCTGTTCAGGAGCCCCCACCTTGCGGTGGTGGTAAGATTTATTTTTCTGTGGACCCTTGTGAATTCATTAGAAAGAGGTGGTGGTGCGTAACAATCTGGCGCAAGGCGGAGTCCGGAATGTGGGGCCGGACACAAACATTTCCCGCTGAGTCCCTGACAATCATCAGCCCCAGCGGTGAAACCATTGTTTGTAACGATCCTGCGGGCCATACGGATATCTATCAACGTAAGTCTGTTGCCGGTGAGTGGGCCAGGCAACGCATCGAATTTTCCATCAAAAAAGCAGATTTCAATCAAGAAGGTTACCTGCTGGCAGTAGTTCCTGAAACAAATACTCACAGCCTGATTTTGTTCGGGTTGACGGCAGACGGGAGCTGGCAGGAAAGGGCCCGTTTGCAAACAGAAAACAGGATTGCAAAATTTTGCTTCAGCCCTTGCAGCCGTAGTCTTAAGGTCACCGGTTTGCCCCCTGACAATGGTGAAGCTTCAGTGCCAAAGGTTGTTTCCTTCTGGCAGATCATGCCCGATACAGGTTCACGGGAGGCTGACCAATAATTAACTGACCTGCTGCGGATTCCCCTGAATCTGGCAAATTTGTCAAACATTCGCGTACTCTTCCCCCTTGCTCAGCCAGCGATTCACCAACGGCTCTACTGCTTCTGGTGACTGGTGCATTAATTCCTGAGCGGCCGTGCGCACAGCCACCAGCAAGTCACGATCCCGCTCCAGATCGGCAACCCGGAATTGTGCCAGACCTGTTTGCCGGGTACCTAAAACCTCACCCGGGCCTCTTAGCTGCAGATCTTTTTCGGCGATCACAAAGCCATCATTGGAATCTCTCATCACCTGCAAGCGTTCCCTGCTTTGTCGCGATAACGGCGCGTGGTACATCAGCAGACAGTGGCTGGCGATTTTACCACGACCCACTCGCCCCCGAAGCTGGTGCAACTGGGCCAGCCCCAGCCTTTCCGGGTTTTCAATGATCATCAGGCTGGCATTGGGTACATCAACACCCACTTCAATAACGGTGGTGGCCACCAGCAGGTGCAGATGACCTTCCTTGAAAGCGTTCATCACCTCCGCCTTTTCGCTGGCTTTCATCCGGCCATGAACCAGGCCTATAGACAACTCTGGAAGTGTTTCTTGCAATTGCTCTGCCGTCACTTCTGCGGCCTGACACTGCAATGCTTCAGACTCTTCGATCAGCGTGCATACCCAATAAGCCTGGCGTCCTTCAAGGCAGGCGGTCTTGAGGCGTTTAATGACCTCTTCACGGCGGTCGTCACCTATAACGACAGTGTTGATGGGTGTCCGTCCCGGCGGCAGCTCGTCAATCACAGAAACATCGAGATCGGCGTAAGCACTCATGGCCAATGTTCTGGGGATCGGGGTAGCGGTCATAATCAGCTGGTCAGGCAGCCCGCCATTTTTTGCCCCTTTTTTCCGCAGTGCCAGGCGTTGGTGAACGCCAAATCGATGTTGCTCATCAATCACCGCCATGCCCAGCTTATGGAACACCACATCGTCCTGAAACAGGGCGTGAGTGCCGACCACAACCATGGCTTCGCCAGAAGCGATCCGGGCTAAAATCTCCTGGCGTTTTTTACCTTTGGTTTTTCCGGACAGGAACGCCATGGAAATACCCAGCGGCTTAAGCCAGTTTGAGAAGTTAAGCTGATGTTGCTCAGCCAGAATTTCCGTTGGAGCCATCACTGCGGCCTGATAACCATTTTCTACCGCCTGCAGTGCTGCCAGTGCGGCGACAACGGTTTTGCCCGAACCAACATCCCCCTGCACCAGTCGCAGCATGGGCTTTTCCATGGCCATATCCTGACTGATATCATCGGCCACTCGCTGCTGGGCAGAGGTCAGGGAAAAGGGAAGTTGCGCCAATAACTGTTGGGTTAACCGGCTTTTTGGTGGCATGGCAAAACCACCAATTGCCTGTACCCGCCTTCTGAGCTGCTGGAGGCTGAGGTTATGGGCCAGTAACTCCTCAAAAGCCAGACGTTGCTGGGCAGGATGCCGCCCTTCGCTGAGCAGTATCATCGACTCTTCCGGTGGCGGCTGATGCAGTAGTCGAACGGCTTCCACCAGTGAGCTGAGGTGATATTTCTGCCGGATCTGCTCCGGGAGAAGTTCCTGCAGAGAGCTTTCATCGGCGAGCAGCTTTAATGCCTGCTCACACAAACTGCGGATTCGTTGTTGAGTCAGACCTTCTGTTGCCGGATAGACCGGCGTTAATGTCTCTTCAACGTCCGCCGGGGCATCGGCTTTGATCACCCGGTACTCAGGGTGATACATCTCAAGCCCGGTAGCACCTCGCCGGGGCTCCCCGAAGCAGCGAATCTCAACCCCATGCCGGAGGTTATTTTTCTGGGCAGCGGTAAAGTGAAAGAACCTCAGACTTATGGATCCGGACCCGTCACCAACCCGGCAAAGCAGGCTGCGACGCTTTCCCATCACGATATCCGATGCCAGCACCTTCCCCTGAATCACCACATCGGTTTGAGGCTGAAGTGTGCCGATGGGTGTCACCCTGGTTCTGTCCTGATAACGCATTGGCAGGTGAAAAAGCAGGTCCTGAATAGTGACAATGCCTATTCTGGCCAACTTTCCGGCCAGGGCATCACCAACGCCTTTTAACGTGGTTACCGGAATATCGTGTAATGACCTGTTCATACTCACCATAGGCCCACTTATTGATTAACCGAACACTGCCTCAAGGCATCAGAAAGCACATCAATTGCCTTCGGCCTCGGGAAGCTGGCGCGCCAGGCCAGGGCCACCGTCCTGCCAGGTGCTGGCGAACGAAATGGCCGGGTGCTGAGAATATCGGGCGCGTAGTGATGATCGACAACGGCTGACTGTGGCAGCACACTGATCCCCATACCTGACGCCACCATATGTCGGATGGTTTCCAGTGAGGTTGCTTCAATACCACTGCCGTCATTACCAGCCTCTTTTTTACTGGCCAGCATCGGGCAGGCCTCCAGCACCTGATCGCGGAAACAGTGGCCTTCGCCCAGAAGCAGCAGCTCTTCTTTGACCAGGTCAGCCGGGTCAATTTCTCTCTGACTTTCCAAGGGATGGCCACCTGGCAACAATACCCTGAAAGGCTCATCATAGAGCGGCCTGGTTAACACATCCGGTTCATTAAAAGGCAGGGCAACGATAATGGCATCCAGCTCCCCCAGACGCAGTTTTCTGCGCAAAACAGCGGTAAAGTTTTCCTCAATATACAGCGGCATATTGGGGGCGGACTGTGCCAGTTGAGGAATCAGATGGGGAAAAAGGTAAGGACCAATGGTGTAGATCGCACCTACTCGCAGGGGAGAACTGAGCTGATCCTGACCGGTTTTCGCCAGTTGTTTGATAGCCGATGCCTCTTCCAGAACTTTCTGAGCCTGACTGACGATCAATTCACCCATTGGGGTAACACGAACCGCATTCCGGGTTCGCTCAAACAGGGCAACCCCCAGCTCATCTTCCAGCTTTTTGACCCCGACACTCAGTGTTGGCTGGCTGACAAAGCACTTACTGGCAGCTCTGCCAAAGTGCTGCTCCTGAGCAAGGGTGACAATGTAGCGAAGTTCTGTCAGTGTCATAATGATTTTCAACTGTTTTGATAAGACAGCTCGATGAACAGCCCTGAGTTCATATAACGCTTTTAGCTCTTAAAAGCCCTGAAAGACTGGCAAGGATGCTCGTGCCATCTATAATACTGTAAATTTATACAGCCATATAAACGAAATTGCCATTATGTTTTTTCCGAAGATTATACCAACCAATAGACTATAGCTATGAATAAGCTCAACATACTGATTGCGGGTTGTGGCGATGTTGGTTGTGAACTCGCCCGGCAGTTAACCGCCATGAAATGCTTTAATGTCTGGGGGTTACGGCGAAATATTGCCAGGTTACCTGCTGACGTTAACCCCATCCGGGGTGACCTGTTTAATGCCGAAATGCTCGGTGACTGGCCTGAACAGATTGACTACGTGGTCTATGCCGCCGCCTCTAATGGAAGAACGGAAGCGCATTATCAACAGGCTTACATTGATGGGCTGCAGAATACTCTTAACCGTCTGGTGAACGAGCAATACCAACCAAAACGTATTTTTTTCACCTCCAGCACCAGCACTTTCCACCAGAGTAATGGCGAATGGGTGAACGAAACGTCGGCAACCCAGCCGGTGAAATTCAATGGTCAAATCATGCTGGCTGCAGAAAAACGCTTACAGCATGCTCCCTTCCCTGGTACAGCCATACGTTTTGGCGGGATTTATGGACCCGGCCGAAACCGGCTGATCAGCCGGGTGTTGAAAGGTGAAGGCTGCCCGATAAAGCCTGCCGTATACAGTAACCGAATTCACCAAAAAGACTGTGCCGGCATCATCGCCCACCTTATTCGGCGCGATATGGACCATCTGCCGGTAGATAACTTATATCTCGGCGTTGACAGTACCCCGGCGACAACGTTTGATGTGCTGCAATGGCTTGGTGAGCAATTGAATGTGGCATTAGACAATATCAATTATCCATCGCCTCAAAGAGGTAATCGACGGTGCTCTAATCAGCGGATTATTGAGACAGGTTATAAGTTTTACTTTCCTGATTATAAAAGTGGTTATACCAGCCTTCTCCATAACAGGGATTAAACCAGGCAGGTTCTGTGGGCAGACTGACAGCCAGCAGAGCCTAATAATCCACAGGCGAAACAAACCTGAACGACCGTTAATACAGGCTTATTAACGGTTTACCAAGATATAATTCACAGAGTTATCCACAAGACAGGTTTATGGGAATGTCGAACCACAATTCGCTTCATTATTTTTGAACTATCGCTTTAAAAATCTTTCTAATGGTTAGCCGGATATTTTTAACCACTGGAAAGAGCACAAGATTGTGAGCGCCGCCCCATCAACTTCTGTCGCACCAATACACAACAGGGTGCAGAACCTCAATGCAGAAAACAACAAGAGCACTTTGTCCGCTCATTGCCACTCAGGACGATCTGTTAATGAAATTTCCGGAGGGCAGGGTGATATAGCAATGCACTCATTACCCGCAGGGCAAGGCTGTATAAAGAATGAATCAGGCAAACATCACTCAGAAATTTTCGATATGCAATGGCAGAGCCACTGCCAGTTCTATTCCGAGTGCTCACACTGCCTGAGACTCCAGACTAAACCCAGTATCGACAATGCAACTCGACCAATTGTGATTATTGATACATCAGAAAGCTGCAAACGAATCAAACCAAAAAGCGATGTTAGCCGCAGAATATTCGTAAAGCCCCTGGCTCAAAATGACCAGGAGCTTCTATCACTGCAGAAACTTATTTCAGTTCCAGAATAGCCTCCACCTCGACCGGTACACCTTTTGGCAACTCTTTGACACCAATAGCGGCACGGGCGGGATAAGGCTGTTTAAAAAACTCAGCCATGACCTCATTGACTTCAGCAAAGTTCGCCATATCGGTCAGGTAAATTGTCACCTTGGCAGCATCGCCAAGGGTTCCGCCAGCCGCCATGGCAATGGCTTTCAGGTTTTCAAAGCAGAGGCGGGTCTTCTCCTTAAAGCTTCCCTCCAGTAATTCCATGGTGTCTGCAACCAGTGGAATCTGGCCCGAGATATAAACAGTGGTTCCTGCTTTTACCGCCTGAGAATAGGTGCCAATAGCCCTGGGAGCCTTATCAGTATTAATCGTCTGTCGGTTACTCATCGATCTACTCTCTTAAGCTTGGGATTCAGAAGCCCATGGAAAAAAGAAAAAGAAGACACCCGATACTAGGGTGTAAACATTATTTTTCAAGGATTTAGAGCGATATTTACGGGATACTGTGTTTTTGTGGTGCAGTATCCGGTTTTTTTCTTGTAATGCTTTAATTCACAGAAGTTTATGCATCCCGACGTCGTCGAATAATCGAGTAAACCCCTTTAATAACCCGAAGTCGTTTAATAATTTTGGCCAGATGCACCCGGTCACGAACACTGAGAAGCAGCTGAACAATGCTGCAACGGGAGTCCTGCTCTACCATACTGATCTTCTCGATATTGCCTTCCACCGCGGTAATGGCGGTAGCCAGAGAGGCAATCATTCCACGGTGATGCTCCAGCTCTACGCTGAGTTCTACGGTAAACTCACCGGAGACGTCCTTATCCCACTCAACTTCCAGAACCTTCTCCGGGTTATGTCGAATTTCAGAGACATTCGGGCAGGTATCCGTATGAATAACAATGCCACGGCCCGAGCTGACATGGCCAACAACCGGGTCTCCCGGTATTGGATAGCAGCATTTGCCAAAGCTGATGACCATGCCCTCAGAACCACGGATAGACAGCGGTTTCTCACTGTTGGACAGGTCCAGCTGACTCTTGTTCTCAGGCAGGCTACCGGGCTCAACCAGCATCTTGGCAACGATATAGGCCATCCGGTTACCGAGACCAATATCTTCCAGCAGCCCATCAAGGTCATCCAGATCAAACACGGACAGTTGCTGGCGAATAACCTGTTCACTGATTTGCTCAAGGCTACTGTCAAAACTGACCAGTGCTTTGCTCAGCAAGCGTCGGCCCAGGGCAATTGACTCATTTCTGCGCTGATGCTTGAGGAAGTGGCGAATATTGGATCGCGCTTTACCCGTGACAACAAAATTCAACCAGGCTGCATTGGGTCTTGCGCCGGGCGCGGTAACCACTTCAACGGTTTGGCCACTCTGCAACGGCTGACTGAGTGACGCCAGACGTTTATTGATACGACAGGCTACACAGGTATTCCCCACATCGGTATGGACGGCATAAGCATAATCAACCGCTGTCGCACCTTTGGGCAGCTCAAGAATATGCCCTTTGGGGGTAAATACATAAACCTCATCCGGGAAGAGATCGATTTTAACGTTCTCAATAAACTCCAGTGAGTCTCCGGCATTTTTCTGCAGTTCCAGCACACCCTTGAGCCACTGCCGGGTTCTGGCATGACTGCCTGACAGCGCTTCTTCTCCGGACTTGTAAAGCCAGTGGGCAGCAATGCCATTATTGGCCATGTCTTCCATTTCCTGGGTCCGGATCTGGATTTCTATGGGCACACCGTGCATACCAAACAGGGTGGTATGAAGCGACTGGTAGCCATTGGCTTTCGGGATGGCAATGTAATCCTTGAACCGCCCGGGAATGGGCTTATAGAAGTTATGGACAATACCCAGTGCCCGATAGCAGCTGTCAACCTTGTCCACAATGATTCGGAACGCAAACATGTCCATGATGTCGTCAAAGGACTTACTCTGGTTCTTCATCTTGCTGTAGATGCTGTACAGATGCTTTTCACGACCCACTACCCGGCCTTTCAGGCCTTCTTCCTCCAGGCGGGCAGCAATCGCCTGCTGAACCTGGCTGACCAGGTCTTTACGGTTGCCACGGGCATTGCGCACCGCCTGTCGAATCAGCCGGGCCCGCATGGGGTACATGGCAAAGAAGCCCAGATCCTCCAGCTCTATTCGGAGCGTGTGCATGCCAAGACGGTTGGCAATCGGCACATAGATATCCAGCGTTTCCTTGGCTATACGACGGCGCTTGTCAGGCCTCAGCACACCCAACGTGCGCATATTATGGAGTCGGTCCGACAGCTTAACCAGAATGACCCGGATATCCTTGGCCATGGCCAGCGCCATTTTCTGGAAGTTTTCTGCCTGGGCCAGCGTCTTGTTTTCAAAATTCATGTGGGTCAGCTTACTGACCCCATCCACAAGGTCCGCAATCACATCACCGAACTGCCCGGCAATGTCCTGCTTTTCGATACCAGTATCTTCAATAACATCGTGCAACATGGCAGCCATCAGGCTCTGATGGTCCATGTGCATATCGGCAAGAATGGAGGCTACTTCCAGGGGATGAATAATGTACGGATCGCCGCTGCGGCGGGTTTGTCCGTCATGGGCCTGCTCCGCATAATAGTAGGCCCGACGAACCAGGTTGACCTGCTCGGGATTCAGATAGGACTTCAAGCGGCCGGCAAACTCATCGATGGTCAGCAAAGTCCGCTCCTTAAGCGCAGATCATCCATTGCACCTTCTTATCTTCTAAAGCTTGTGATCCAAAGATAGTACGAAGGTAAAACGCTTATTGTTCTACACCAGCGAGAAACATTGCTGCTTCGTCGTCATCAACCGTGCGGTCGTCAATGGAAAGAGGGGTTACCAGACCTTCGGCGATTTCACGCAGAGCAACCACGGTTGCCTTATCATTTTCCCAGTCTACCTTGGGGTCCTTACCACCAATGGTCAGCTGGCGGGCACGCTTGGAGGCGACCATCACCAGTTCAAAGCGGTTATCTACGTTATCAAGACAGTCTTCTACAGTTACTCGAGCCACGTTTTACTCCATCAATTAGAATCAGGTTCAGAAACAGAACCTTAATGCCGGTTTGCCTGACCCTTTAGTGTACTTTACGACCTGTAGCCAGACAAGCTTTAGCAGGGTTAGTGTTTGCTCCATGAAGGGTGCGGATTATAGTATTCGTAAGCATCATCTAAGTAGAAAAAAAACCCTGCCCAAAACTAACTCGCCGAATGGCCAAAAGCCTGGAATAGATACATGGTGAATACCCCGAACCGCTCTGATTTAACCAAGAGCCCAAAGAGCACCAAAAAGCTGCAAGATCTGCGTGGTGCAATGGCTGAATATGGCATTGACGTCTGGATTATCCCGTCTTCCGATGCCCATAACAGTGAGTATGTAGCCCCCCACTGGGAAGGGAGAGCCTGGCTCTCTGGCTTTACTGGCTCTGCTGGTACGCTGGTAGTAACACAGGATAAAGCAGCCCTGTGGACAGATGGCCGCTACTTTATTCAGGCCTCAGAGCAGCTGGCAGGCTCAGAAATCACCCTGATGAAAGATGGTCAGCCCGGCGTCCCATCAATGGTTGACTGGGTGACAGAAGCCGTCGCTGAGCAAGGTTGCATTGGCTTCGATGGTGCCACTCTGAGCCTGAGCCACGTCAGAAATCTTGAAAAGAAACTGGCGGCTAAATCCGTTACGTTGAAATTCGATCACGATCTGCTGAATGATATCTGGGCCGACAGGCCAGCACTGCCTGCTGAGCCCGTCTTTATTCACCAGGACGCCTATGCCGGTAAAACCCTCACAGAGAAAGTCGCTGAAGTTCGGGAGATTCTCAAGGAGCGAAAAGCAACAGAGCTTCTTATCACCACACTGGATGATATTGCCTGGCTGTTTAATCTGAGGGGCTCTGATATTGACTGTAACCCGGTATTTCTTGCCTATGCACTGATTTCAGCGGACAGCATCACACTGTTTACCAACAAAGAGCGAGTAGCAGCGGATGCGCTGTCAGCCCTGGCAAAAGCTGGTGTAGAACTGGCGGCTTATGATGAAATCCTGGACAGGTTATCAACGCTTGCGGATAACACTCACCTGATGATCAACCCGGCCACCTCGGGTTACCAGCTGGCTTCCGTGATTCCTGCATCGATTCACCTGATCGAAGACAGATTGCCCACCACCGACCTGAAGGCCATCAAAAACAGCACTGAGATAGAACGAATGAAGGAGTGTCATCGCCGTGATGGTGCTGCCATGGTCCGCTTTATCCGGTGGCTGGAAAGCAATATTCCCACAGGGCAGCTGAATGAAGTCAATATTGATGAGCAGCTGCTGCAGTTCCGCTCAGAGTCAGAGTATTTCCGAGGTGTCAGTTTTCCCTCGATTGTCGGTTATGCTGCCCATGGTGCTATCTGTCATTATCGGGCGGATGAAGAGTCCGCTTATTCCATTCAAACCAAAGGTTTGCTGTTAATCGACTCGGGCGCTCAGTACCCCGATGGAACAACGGATATCACCCGCACATTTGCCTGCGGGGAGATGACGGATGAAGAGAAGAGAGACTATACCCTGGTGATGAAAAGCCATATTGCCCTGGCGACGGCCAGGTTCAAGGAGGGAACACGGGGAATACAGCTGGACGCCATTACCCGTCAGCCTTTGTGGAGTGAAGGTATTGACTTTAATCACGGTACCGGCCACGGGGTGGGCTATTTCCTGAATGTGCATGAAGGCCCCCAGAGCATCAGCCCGAGATGGTTTGACGTTGCCCTGAAGCCCGGCATGCTGGTGACCAACGAACCCGGCATTTACCGTGATAACAAACATGGTGTCAGGCTTGAGAATATTATGCTGATCGCGGAGGACATCGAGAATGAGTTTGGCAAGTTCTATAAACTCGTCCCGATGACCCTTGCGCCCTTTGACACTCGCCCCCTGTTGAAAGATTTGATGACTGATCCAGAAATTAACTGGCTGAATGGGTACCACGAAATGGTCAGAGAGGCGCTTTCACCTGAACTCCAGGGGCAAGATTTTGAATGGCTGAGGGAAGCTACCAAGTCTTTATAAATAAGGAACCAACACTGTATCGCTCGTTGGCATAACAAAAGGCCAACGGGCATACTTGGTTTATAGCCAGATCGATTAACGCCCAAGGAATCCCATATTCTGTAGTTGGGCAAATGAAACCCAATATTATTTCATTGGGTTTACTACTTATCCTCAATTCTGTGCTTCTCAGCAACGTCTTCAAATAACTTGATCAGATCCTTAACTGCAACCTGGTTCTTAACATCAGAAGACTTGTGCTGGATAGCTGCGGGAGCTTCTATATTTTGATCCTGCTTAACAACAGCTTCTTTTAATACTTGCGTTACTGAGGTCGACAGTTTATTGGCTTCAGAGCCCTTCTTCTTGTGCACAGGCTTTCGTGACTCACTGTTTCTATCAAAACTTTTTCCATCATCAACTTTATGGGCTGGCACTGCATCATTTTTATGCACAGGTGTAGATTTTAAGTCAGGAGATTCTTTTATACCACCTCCAAGAAGCCCTGAAACCTCTTCATTCAGAAGTAAAAAAAGGTCTGTTCTTTTTTTCTGATAGACATCTTCCGCTTGAATACCCTTTTTTTGGTTGGCTGCATTTTTAGCAATAGACTCAGCTTTACTACGAAGGGTTGAATCCATCTTCTCCATTATTTGGTTAACCAACTTCACTCCTTCATCAAAATTTGCTTTATTTTTTTGCTTTAATTGTTTCTTTAAACCAGACCTGATTTCAGTCCTGACTTGCTTCATCATAATTTCATAGCAGCTTTGGAAAAACTCTTTTTGGCCATGCATCCCCCCTACTTCTTTAGACACCAGCAGCTGATGCTTTCTCTCTAAATCAGCCCGTTCAATACCCGCAGATTTGATTCTGCGCTGCAGGCCTTCTGCCTCATCTTGCTTTGAACCAGCTAACTTCGTTTTCAGGCTAGAAATTTTATTGTCTAAATTTCTTATGTCAGCAGTGTATTTATCCACAGAAACAATCTGAGTATTCAGGCAGGAGCCAAAAAGAAACTCTTTATCCTCTGGGGTCATCATTCCAAGGGAAAGAACGGCTGTCACCTGGCTGTTTACAAACTCAGCAGAAGAGGTTTCCAGGCCAGTCAGCATTTGTTGAAGAAGCTCTGCAGTTAAACCAAGCGTTTTTTCCTTATCCTTATCCCGACCAGCGGTAAATTCAAAGCTCATTACCTTAGCAGACAGTTTTACAACGTCATTGTATAACTGCTCTCTTATTTCTGGTGAAGGAGGTGCGTCTCTGGAGTAAGATCTCCTCAGTAGCTGGAAATACTTTTTTATAGCACCTCTTGCCTCTTCTGCAGATTTAGCCTTGATCCCCTTGTTAGCGACTTTGGAAAGGAATTTTGGTGGTTTGTCTCGATCAAACTGATTACTCTTATCATCATTTGGGTTCATAAAAGTATCAGAAAGATGATCTAGAGCATCTACCTGCTTTGGCTTTATTACTGTGTTATTAACCTGGTAATGTTCATTATTCGTTTTTCTAATTTGACTATCACAGGATACACTACCAACTTTATGTTGCTTATCCTGTACGGAATTCTGACCATTAACAGGCTTTTTATATTTTTGATAATAACTTGGAATGGTACTATCAGGTACTCTGTTAACACTCATAACATTACTTCCTTTTAATTCTTTGGATTTAAATATAGCTTGTTGCTTAAAGCTGATAAGTAGCCGACCAAATGGAATCATATATTTCTACCTGAAATGAACAGTCACTATGCAAGGAAAACACAAGGAGCATAGCCGTTATATGACCAAAGTTGTAACGCCACAGAGTGACTGACACCTGGACAGAAAATATGATCTCTTTTGATCAACTACTTACCCTTAATTACTCAGTTTATGAGACCTTTAATCAGATCTTCTTTGTAGTGCTGCATCCAATTAATTGACAGGCGCTGGCTTCGAATAATGGTTTGCAGATCCCGTAAGGCAAGATCAAACTCATCATTGATTACCAGGTAGTCAAACTCACCATAGTGGGACATTTCACTGACCGCCTGAGACATACGTCTTTCAATGATCGAAAGATCATCGGTAGCCCGCCCGATCAATCGTTCCCTCAGAGCCTCAAGAGAAGGCGGCAGGATAAAGATTGATACGGCATCAGGCAACAAACGGCGAACCTGCTGCGCCCCCTGCCAGTCAATCTCCAGAATAACATCTTCACCTTTGTTCAGCTGTTCACGAACCCAGTGTGCCGAGGTTCCATAATAATTACCAAAGACTTCAGCATGCTCAAGAAACATGCCTTTGTTCAACATATCCCGGAAGCCTTCGACAGAGGTAAAGTGATAGTTTACGCCATCCTGCTCACCTGGCCGGATACCGCGGGTGGTATGAGAGACAGATACACGCACATGGGGCGTAGATTCAACCATGGCCTTTACCAGGCTTGTCTTTCCAGCGCCGGAAGGGGCAGCGATAATATAAAGTTTGCCAATATTCATGAACACTCCAGGGAAAACTCCCTGTTTAAACCTATGTACTATAGGATAAGCCAGACCTGTTATTTACCACAAAGCAAAAATAGCTTCTTGATTAAATAGGGTTTCCTATTCAATATTCTGGACCTGCTCGCGCATTTGCTCGATCAGGACCTTGAGGTTTACAGCAGTCTGGGTAAGGCCAGCATGAATGGACTTGGACGACAGGGTATTTGCCTCCCGGTTGAGTTCCTGCATCAGAAAATCCAATCGCCGTCCGACCGCTCCCTGCCCGGGGTTTTTCAGTGTTCGGCGCACTTCAGCTATATGCGTTTCCAGACGATCCAGCTCTTCATCGACATCCATCTTCTGAGCCAGTATCACCATTTCCTGCTCCAGCCTCTCCGGATTTAGCTCCTGTCTGGCTTCAGCAAGTCGATCAAGGATTTTTTCACGCTGGCTTTGCAGAATTTCCGGCAGCAGCCCACGAAGCCGCAGCACCTCATCCCCCATTTTATCCAAACGGGCCTCAATGAAAGACTGCAGCTCCTGACCTTCCCGCTGTCTCATCTCATTCAGTTGAATAAGCGCTGTGTTGAACCCTTTTATGGCAGCCCGATGAACAACGGCCATTGCCGTCTCTTCATTGCTCTGCACGCCGGGCCACAGCAGAACCTCAAGAGGATTGACCGGTGCAACACGGGAAAAATGGGCCTCAACCTCACGCACGGCCAGTTGCAGCTTTTCCAGCAGGGCAAGATTCAGGTCCAGCACCTGCTCTTTCTCAACCAGCTGAAATTTCAGGCTGCATTCAACCTTACCTCGCTTCAGTTGCTTGCGAATCAATTCTCTCAACGCTGGCTCGATCTCCCGTGCCTGTTCCATGAGACGGAAGTGGGGCTCAAGGTAACGGTGGTTAACGGATCGAATCTCCCATACCAGGCTTCCCCAATCCTCCTGTATCTGAACACGGGCGAATGCAGTCATGCTGGAAGTCATGAAATACTCTTTAATCGGTGGGCTAATAAACACTCATTATTTCAGAAGTTTATCCACAAAATAAACCGATGAGATAAGATTTTGGAAAAACTATAGTTCTAAAAATACTGACCACTTGGGCGTATGTCATTGATTTAATAACGCAGCATCAACAAAGAGAGCTGATTATTCAAACTCTATTTTCCCGAAAACCCACTGAACAGTTATAATTCCGCAAATTTTGCAGTGCTCACGTTTTTTCAGACATACCAAGGTAACCCAAATGCGCCCTAGCGGAAGAACGGCAGACCAATTACGTGATGTAAACATCACCCGCAACTATACCAAACACGCAGAAGGATCTGTGCTCGTTGAGTTTGGCGATACCAAAGTCATCTGTACCGCATCGGTAGAACGCGGTGTACCCCGGTTTCTCAAAGGAACCGGCCAGGGCTGGATCACCGCCGAGTACGGCATGCTACCCAGGTCCACCACGGAACGAATGGGAAGGGAAGCCTCCAGGGGCAAGCAGGGTGGCAGGACGCTGGAGATTCAACGCCTGATCGGCCGTGCCTTGCGTGCGGCGGTAGACATGAAAAAGCTCGGGGAAAACACCATTAATATTGACTGTGATGTGATTCAGGCCGACGGTGGCACACGCACAGCCTCAATTACCGGAGCCTCTGTGGCACTGGTGGATGCACTGCGCTATATGCAGGAGAAGAAGATGGTCAAAAGTGATCCTTTCCTGCACATGATTGCCGCCGTTTCCGTGGGAATCTACAAAGGCAGCCCGGTTCTTGACCTTGATTATCCTGAGGACTCCAGTGCCGAAACGGACATGAACGTGGTGATGACCGATGCTGGCGGCTTTATCGAGGTCCAGGGAACGGCAGAAGCAGCCCCTTTCAGCCAGAATGAAATGCTGGCCATGATGGCCTTGGCACGATCCGGTATTGAGGAAATTATTGAGTTACAGAAAAAAGCGTTAGCAGAATGACACTTTACTACCTGTCCTTTTGCTTGAGCTATTTTTAATAGAACCCGGCTATATGCCGGGTTCTTACTCTGTAACAGGTCAGCAGTATGATTATTTCACTTATTGGTTCCCATGGAACGGGTAAAACAACACTCTGTAACGCTCTCGTAAAAGAGCTTGGGAGTGAGTGGTCGGTATTCACCGACTATTACCGAAAAATCGCAAAACATCTGAAGTATAAGACGCCCCGTGACGCAATAGTTGAAGATCAGGCAATCCGTCAGGTTACTTCCACGGCCATGGCGGGATCGGCACTGGGTGCCATGCTTGAGTGGACAGAGAATCTGCAAGGTCATGGCATTATCGATACAGGTCCTCCCTCATTACTTGCCTACCATCGATATTGGCTGAAAATATGCGATACCCCTATCAGCCCTTATATGCTCAAGCTGGCCAACGCCATTAGCCAGAAAATTGATGCTTACTGCTATCTGCCAACAGGAAAATTTGCACTGGCGAGTGATGGCATTCGCAGTGACGATATCATTTTTCAGAAAGATATTGATCAGTGGGTACTGTGCAACACCGTCGATCCCGGAATATCTGAAAAAAAGATCCTGATGATGGAAAGTACTGATATTGAAAAAAGAACCGATGAATGTATCCAGATGATCCAAAACTTCATCAGAAAATAACAGTACATTAATCTTTTCTTATTAATTGATGAATTGCGGTTCTTTAGAGCCTGAATCAACTTCACGAACACTCATTTTACGACAAAGTACCCAATGTTCTGTTTACTCTGTCGGGCGGGCCATTTTACTGGAGTGCGGAACAGTATCATCGCTATTTGCTGGTCGTTTTCGCGTACCGTTGCCTGAGCTAGCTATAAAGCCCGGGCCTGAACTGCTGCCAGGTTGGTTATTCTGGTGATACTCCGGGGCGTATTGGGGGGTAATCTTTAATTTCTCACAAACCCATGGGTTATTAATCATCCTGAAAAAGTTTGTATCCGGTACATACGTCAGTTGTTTACCACACTCTTTGACCAATGATTCCATGTCGTCTGATGTTTTTATGTACGATAAAACTGATAAGATCCTGCTGCTTTGCGACCAGGCATGCAATAAACTTTCCCAGGAGATCTCCACCTGTTGGATTTTCTGATTCCGTCTAAGTTGATGCATATTCAGGCAGCCAACAATTACCGAAGACAGCGCTTCTGGATCCAGGCCTGAAGACATCAGACTCGCCCTGAACTCAAATGCAAACTGCAAATAAAACAGACATGCCTCAGGGCCAGGTATGGGCATTTGTGCGTGGTGACGGGTCAACGCTGCTCTGAGGATTTGTTTGTCGCCATCTGCCAGAGTGCCAGCAGCGCGTTTATCCTCCAGCATCATACTGACCAGCTCTGAGTCAGGGTCGGTCATTTGTGCCAGCACCCGGGTCATTTTTGCCTGCAGGACACCCCGGATTTCCTGTACGCCGGATTCATCCCCCGGAAACACTCTGTTAGCCTCAATATCGATGATTGTTTGTGGGGAACTCAGGTCGAATAGTTGGGGTGTCCGGGGGTATAGACCCAGAGCATTCTGATAGGCTAACTGATGTCTGAACAGGTTGAGGGCTTGAGTTGTTTTTTCAGTTGCTGCATCGTTAACAAAGAGTGTCCGGTTTTTCAGAATATAGTTCTTGACCGCATCTTTCCGGTCACTGTTCAGGTTTTCGTACGGAATGGTGATTCGCGTTTTTTCATAAACCAGGTTTTTCTTCAGACGTTTCGATGCTTCTAAATTCCACCCCTCTACCATCAGAGTTTCCAGGCTGTTAATACACTCACCCAAATATTGAAGATCTCCTCCTTCCAGTCTGCCCTCCGTTTTACCGATAGGCATTTGCACATTAATGGCAGTGGCGATGGCACATTCGGCAATAAATCTTTTGCCTTGCTCTTTGGCAATGCATTTGGACAAGCCATATTTAGCCAGTAAGGCAGTCTCAATCAATGGAAAATTAATCAATGACGCATTTGTTCTGATAATTTTGATTTTTCGGGACAACTCATCCTGGCATACTTTCGTTCTTTGGTAAGGAAAACAGCTGTTATACAAATAACGGGGAGCAATAAGTTTCACCTCCTTTCCAAGGTGATTGATAGCACTTTTTTCTGTTTGTGTGGCTATATCCCGAGTCTGGACGACAGAACAGAATGATTGAGCGGGTTTGGTCAGAATATTCACGGCATCCGGCACTCCTGAATTAACCTGTCAGCAATTTTTTTACTGTACCATTGACCGTGCGTCTATTAAAAAGTTCCATACAATGGACGACAAATCGACACACTGTAGAGTGATTACTCAAATCAGAAACTTTATTCTTTTTCAGTAAAAGTGAAAAAAGGAGGTTGCCAACGTTGTTGACTCTCTCCTTCTTCAGTGATGCTCCTATCCGGGAACAAAACGATTAATCAGGTCCCGGAACAGGAAATAGTCAGAACCCCAGCTCCCAGTCATAATCAATGATGACCGGTGCATGGGATGAGAAGACCTGCCCCTTGTAGATACCACCATTCAGCACGCGGTGACGCATGCCCGGAGTGATAATCTGGTAATCAATGCGCATGCCAACATTGTCATGGCGCAGATACTCATCTTGCCACCAGCTGTATTTGCCCGCTTCCCGGTCAACCTCACGATAGGCATCAAAGAAGCCCATATCACCCAGCAAACCTTCCATCCAGCCACGCTCGGCCTGATTGAAACCTGAGACCTCCTGGGCATCACGCCAGTTAGCAACATCAATCTTGCGGTGTGCAATGTTCCAGGTGCCACACATAAGGAACTCGCGACGCTTACGACGTTGTTTGCTTAAGTGGTGCGAATAGCCATCCAGGAAACGGTACTTGAAATTCAGGTTTTCTTCACTGTCACCTTCCGGTACGTACAGGCTGACAAGACTGATCTTGTCAAAGTCTGCCTGAAGGTAACGGCCGGTTTCATCAACCTCAGGAATACCAAGGCCACTGATAATAGCCTTGGGAGCATGACGGGTATAGATGGCTACACCACCTCGCTCAACCCTGTTGTAACCACTGAAAGCATAACCAAAGTAGCCATCAAGAAAATACTGATCCTCAATCACCTGCTCGTCTTCACGAGTATCCTGCAGACAGATAAGGTCAGCATCCTGCTCCAGAAGCCAGTCAAACAGGCCTTTTTCCCGTGCGTTTTTAATGCCTTCGCAATTTAAACTGATAACTCTCATCGAATACACCTTACCAGGCCGTTTACACGCTCTGGCATTAAGCTTGTTACCTCGGCAAGACAGTAACCGGAAAAACAGAAACTGAAGACCTGCAAAACCATTTGAGCAAATCTCAGCCTGAGCAGCAGTTGCTTTGATCAGGATGAACGACGGCTAAAGTCTAAGCTTTTCAAGGATACAGTTACTCAACCGGGATTAACCCTGCATCAACTGTACGACAGAGTTGGTAAGAGCCCTCACCCCTATTATAAGGCATGATTAACATTCTTATGGTACGGTTGAACACAGAAATTTATGGATTATATCGGACAAATGATAACCGGTCGCCTCCCGTATGTTTATCCGCATAAATCCGGTCTCTTCTACAGCAGCCTGCAGTTCTGACGAAGTGACATCTGTCGGTTTCCGTAATTTCACACCTGCTGACCGGGATGCAACCAATATTATAAATTGCACAATATCTCTGAAATAACACCTCACACAGGGGATTTAGGGTCATATATTGGTATAAGATCAGCTCTTGAGTCCGGCACTACGGGCATATAGCAAACAGGACCCTCCCGATGCATCAGTACCAAAAAGAATTTCTGGATTTCGCCATTGAGCAGCAGGTGCTCCGTTTTGGTGAGTTCACCCTGAAGTCCGGAAGAAAATCTCCTTACTTCTTTAATGCCGGGTTATTCCACAGTGGTGAAGCCATCAGCAAACTCGGTCAGTTTTATGCCTCAGCCATGGTCAATGCCGGGCTTGAATTTGACCTGCTGTTTGGGCCTGCCTACAAAGGCATCCCATTGGCTACTACGACCGCCGTCGCATTGTTCGAAAAGCATAACCGGAATGTGCCGTGGTGCTTCAATCGCAAGGAGGCCAAAGATCATGGTGAAGGAGGGAATATTGTCGGTGCGCCCCTGGAAGGGCGGGTCGTGATTGTTGATGATGTTATCACGGCAGGCACAGCGATTCGTGAAGTGATGACCATTATTGAGCAAACGGACGCGACACCTGCCGCCGTTGTGGTCGCCATGGATCGTCAGGAAAAAGGGCAGGGGGAGTCCGCTACGCTAAAAGAGCTTTCTGCCATCCAGGAAGTGGAGCGTGATTTCAATATTCCGGTGTTGAGTATTGTTTCCCTGTCTGACTTGCTTGAGTATAGTGAACATCATCCGGAAATCCGTCGATACGCGCCGGAAATTAAAGCCTATAGAGATGCCTATGGGGTATAAGACTTAAATTGGCATTCCTACTGTTTTTACAGGAATGCTATCTGCGACCGTAGCCAATCAGGCTGCGGCGCAGGGTATGTACGAATATAAAAAAACTGACGACAAATGTCTTCGGATTAAAAAATATTTTGATGAGTTTTTAGCGCCAAATAAGAAACTGACACTGCCGGGGGAGGCACACGTGATTAGCTTTAAGTTAAATGGACAAACGGTAAATGTCGACGCACCGGGAGATACACCGTTGCTCTGGGTGGTTCGTGAACATTTGACCATGAAAGGCACAAAATTCGGTTGCGGTATGGGCTTATGTGGTGCCTGTAGCATGTTAATCGATGGTGTGAGTACCCGAACCTGCATCATGCCGGTTCAAGCCGTGGCCAATCGACATATCACCACCATTGAAGGCCTTGGTAACCCACAAATGATGTCCACTTTGCAGAACGCCTGGGTTGAAGCCGACGTTCCACAATGTGGCTATTGCCAAAGTGGGCAAATCATCAGTGCTACCGCATTGCTGAGCCAGAACAACAACCCCAGTGACAGCGATATCGACATCGCCATGAGCGGCAATATCTGCCGATGCGGCACCTATCCCAATGTGAAAAAAGCCATCAAAAATGCAGCGGCAGATTTAAGAAATGGCAAAGGCCGTTTGCAAGCGGTTCAGGTATTTGATCCAACGGCAACTGCATCACCGGAGACACAGGAGGTGCAATCATGAGCGTCACTGAACAACCACTAACGCAAAACAAACACACATTACAAAACAGCTCCCGCCGCAGCTTTCTCAAAAAAATGGGCATTGTCGGTGGTGGTTTAGTGGTGGGAATTCCACTGACGGGCTGCGCCAGTGTTAAATTCCCCAATGCCATGGACGGTGATTTGCAACCCAATGCATTGCTGCAAATTACCGCCAATAATGACATTTACTTTTATCTTCCCCGTTCCGAAATGGGCCAGGGCGTGTACACGGGCCTGACCACCATGCTGGCGGAAGAACTCGACGTTCATCCGGGTAAAATCAATGTTAAAAACGTTGGTGCTCACGAAGAATATGCAAACCCGGAATATAAACTGCAGCTGACCGGTGGTAGCAACAGCATTCGTGTGCATTTTATTCCGCTGCGGCAAATGGCGGCAAATGTCCGTATGGTTATTCGACAGGCGGCCGCACAAGTACTGCAACTGCCGCTGGATCAAATTCAAACGGATAACGGCATGATTGTCGCCAATGGTAAAAAACTGCCTTACGGTGACTTTACCAAAGTGGCTACTCATTTGAGTCTTCCTGAAGAGACACCGCTCAAGAAAAAAGCAGACTTCAAATACATTGGTAAACACTCAAAACGTTTGGACGCCGTAGCGAAAAGCACAGGCTCAGCGGAATTTGGTTTGGACGTGGAGTTTGCAGGCCTGCACCGGGCGGCATTAAAACGCTGCCCCGTATTGGGTGGCACCGTGAAAAGCTTTGATGATAGCAAAGTGAAAAGCCTGCCCGGCGTCAAAGCCGTGGTCAGCATCTTTAACGGTGTGGCCGTGGTGGCGGATCATTACTATCAGGCAAAAGCGGCCTTGCCTGTGCTGGACGTGCAATGGGAATTACCGGAGACTCTGTCTGGCTTTTCCAGTAACTCCACTGAAGCAGGCAACGGCAAACAATTATTTAAAGCAGCGTTGGATAGCGATGAATCGGATAATGCACACGAAGAAGGCAACGGTCGTGATGCATTAAAAACCTCTGATACGGTTGTGTCCGGTGAATATTGGGCTCCCTACCTGGCCCACGCCACAATGGAGCCGATGAATTGCACGGCGAAATTCACCGGTAATAAATTAGAAATCTGGACAGGCTGCCAAAACCCTGGTGTTGCCGCCAAATTAGCTGCCTTTTACGGTGATGTAGCAAAAGACGATGTGACTGTTCATAGTACGTTCCTGGGGGGAGGGTTCGGACGTCGTATATCAAACGACTATGTTGCAGAAGCCGTTTCCATTGCCAAGGCATCCGGTCTTCCGGTGCAACTGATCTGGAGCCGTGAAGACGATACAAAACGCGATTATTATCGTCCTGCGTCCATGGCTAAATTTCAGGTTGGCCTGGATAAAGACGGTAATATTGACAGCTGGAACGTTAAGCGTTCTGGCCCGAACATCCTGCCCTATACCATTGATGAGGTGGCCGATGCCATGATGCCGGGATTCCTGCCTGGTGGCATGGTTGATTGGATCAGTAAAGCGGGTTACGGCCTGTTTGACGGCTGGACGGTAGATCCTACTTCCGTAGAAGGCTTATTCGAAGATTATGATGCCAACCATAAATCCGCTGACCACGTTACCGTTGATCCGGGACTACCGGTAGGTTTCTGGCGCAGTGTTGGTCACTCATTCAGTGGCTTCTTTAAAGAAAGCATGATGGATGAAGTGGCCATTTTGCAAAAACAGGATCCTGTCGCCTATCGCCTGAAACACTTAAAAAATAATCCTCGACTGGCGAACACGCTGAAGCTGGCAGCCGAAAAAGCGGGATGGGGAAAACCTTTACCTGAAGGACACTATCACGGCGTCGCCGTTCATGCTTCGTTCCTGTCTTACGTAACTCAAATCGCAGAGGTATCGGTGAACAACGGTCAAATCAAAGTTCACAAAGTGACCTGTGTGCTGGATTGCGGTTTGGCGGTTAACCCTGAAATCGTTATCCAGCAAATGGAAAGTGGCATCCTGTTTGGCTTAACCGCTGCCCTTTACGGTGAGATCACCGTTAAAGACGGTGCAGTGGTGCAAAGTAACTTCCATGATTACCCGATACTGCGAATGAATGAATCACCAGAGATTGAGGTAGTCATTGTAGAAAGTGATGAAGCACCAACCGGTGTCGGTGAACCCGGTTTACCACCCATTGCCGGTGCCGTGGGCAATGCCATCTTTGCCGCAACGGGCAAGCGTTTAAGAAGCTTGCCTCTTAAACTGAGTTAATTTGAGTGTGGTGCTTCGTCCCTGGGAGCCTGTCTGAGGGACGAAGACCAGTTATGTGCAAAGGTTTAATTAAAACAATATGCAAGGCTCACAATTAGAAGTATTAAACGGTTGTTTATCCTGCCTTGAACAAGGCGAGAATATTACACTCGTCAGTGTGGCTAAAACCTGGGGTACTTCCCCCCGCCCGGTAGGCTCCCTTTTAGCGGTAAGTTCTTCTGGTCGTTTTTTTGGCAGTGTCAGTGGCGGTTGTGTTGAAGAAGATTTGATCGAACAGCTGGCCCAACATCCGGTCAGATTTGTACAAAAAATCATGTACGGAGAAACGGCCGAAGAGCGTCACCGTTTTGGATTACCTTGCGGCGGTGCTTTAGAACTTATGGCGGAACCTCTCAATGACATTAAAGATGTTAAATTTCTGATTGATCATATTGCCGCCAGAAAAACCTGCTTAAGAAAGGTAAGCCTTGAAACGGGTCAGGTGACTTATCTTACCTGGCAGCAACAGGCACCCGAGCTGTCACCAACCCACTGGCAAAACGTATTTGGCCCAACCTGGCGATTAATGGTGATTGGTGCCGGTGAAACTGGCCGATATCTGGCTGAATTTGCCCAGGGCCTTGGGTTTGAAGTGTTGGTTAGCGATCCCAGGCCTGATTATCGGAGCAACTGGCCCTTGAAAGACTTACCGCTGCTACAAGGTTTTCCTGACGATATCATTCAGGATTTAAACGTGGATGTTCGTACAGCCATTGTCGCCGTCGCCCATGACCCGAAAGTAGACGACATGGCATTACTCACCGCATTAAAAAGTGATGCCTTCTATGTTGGTGCCCTTGGCTCAAAACTCAACAACCAGGAACGTCGCGCCCGCCTCAGGGAACACTTTGATTTCAGTGAAGCTGAAGTTAACCAACTCCATGGCCCGGTGGGATTAAATATCGGCAGTAAATCCCCGGCTGAAATTGCGCTGTCTATTCTTGCTGAAATCACAGCCATTAAAAATGGCATACAGCCTGGTAAGGCACTGGAAAAGAAAGAAGATCAAATCAGTCAGACGGCCGCCTGTGACATCCGTTAGCATTGCAGCATCGAACACTGGCGAGAAAATAACCGCAGTTATTTTAGCCGCCGGTAAAGGTACGCGATTTAACGGCCATAAAATGATGCATGATATTAACGGCATCCCTATGGCCATTCGCAGTGCATTGAATGCTCAGCCCCATGTTCATCACGTTTTAGTTATTGTCAGGCCTCAGGATCACCGCCTTAAACGTGCGTTGGATAAATACCAGCTTTCCTACACGGACAATCCTGATTTTGAACAAGGTATGAGTTCATCCATTGTGCACGCCATTGACCATATTCCTGACGATCAGAATATCCTTCTCTGTCTCGGAGACATGCCCCACATCGAACCTGATACTTACCAGCGCCTTATTGCAGGTTTTAGAAAACATGAATTCAATAAAATCATCAGGCCGATCTATCAATCTGAAGATCCCATTCCGGCTCACCCCGTGTTATTTCCGGCGTCTCTTCAGGCAGATTTGAAATTACTCAGTGGTGATGCAGGCGCTAAATCTATTCTTAAGATCCACCAACCGATTTTGCTGGAAACATCTGACGAAGGCGTGATCAAGGATATTGATTACTATACCGGTCATAACGAAATAGTTGGTCAGGTATCCGGTGCCTGACCATGGCCAGACACCAGGAAAACCAGAACTTATCTGAACGCCGCCGCAGAAAGAATTAGCCACTGATCCGCCCAGTTTTCCGTGGGCTTGCGCTTGAATTCACTGCGAACATACTGGGCAATCCGGCCTTCGGCAGCAGCCAGCATCAGATTTGCGGTCACGCTGACGGTCAGGCGGGGTCGCACACCTTCCTTGATTTCCGCTTCACGCAACGTCTGCTTCAGTTGTGTCTCCAGACGGTCAAACAGCTGAGTCACACGCTGGCGCAACCGCTCAGTCTCGCCAGCCAGTGCGTCCCCGGTCAGGATACGGGTCAAGCCGGGGTTTTTCTCACAGAAGCCAATCAGCAACAGCAGGATCTTCTCACATCGTGCATTCACATGAGGCTCGTCAGAAAGAATCAACGAGATTCGGGAAAACAGCGTCTCCTCAATAAACTCGATCAGCCCTTCAAACATTTTTGCCTTGCTCGGGAAGTGACGGTACAGGGCCGCTTCGGAAACACCCACCGCTCTGGCCAGGGCCGAGGTGGTAATCCGGTTACCCGGAGCCGTCTCCAGCATATGAGCCAGGGCTTCCAGAATCTGCTGCTTGCGAGAAATTTTCTGAGACATATCCATTATGAGTACTAAACACTATCTCCGGTTATCAGGGTGCCCACTCCCCGGTCAGTTAACAGCTCAAGCAGAACGGCATGTGGCACCCGGCCGTCAATGATGTGCGCTGTTTTTACACCGCACTTCACGGCATTAAGCGCGCATTGTATCTTGGGAAGCATACCGCCATAAATAGTTCCGTCAGCAATTAATGCTTCGACCTGCTCTGAGTTCAGTCCGGTCAGCAGGTTGCCATCCTTATCCAGCAGGCCTGCAGTATTGGTCAGTAACAACAGCTTTTCTGCCACCAGCTCCTCGGCCAGGCGTCCGGCCACCAGGTCGGCGTTGATATTGTAGGAGGCACCGGCATCATCCACCCCGATAGGCGCAACCACCGGAATAAAGTCGGAGTTTTGCAGCATGGTGATAATGTCGGTGTCGATGGATTCCACTTCGCCCACCTGACCAATATCAATAATCTCCCGCGCGGTTATTTCCGGGGTCATCTCGGTCACCAGCAACCGTTTGGCACGAATAAACCGACCATCCTTGCCGGTAACACCAACGGCCCGCCCGCCATTGTTGTTGATAAGTGTCACTATCTCCTTGTTCACCAGTCCGCCCAATACCATCTGTACCACATCCATGGTATTGGAGTCAGTGACTCGCATGCCCTGGACAAACCGGCTTTCGATGTTCAGCCGTTTCAGCATGTCACCTATCTGTGGACCGCCACCGTGGACCACCACAGGATTAATACCCACCGCCTTCAGCAAGACCACGCCCTGGGCAAAGCTGTTTTTCAGTTCGTCGTTTTCCATGGCATTGCCACCGTATTTAACGACAACGGTCTTACCGGCATAACGTTGCAAATAGGGCAGTGCCTCGGTCAGAACCGTGGCGATTTCCTGAGAGGATAAAGCAGGCTTATCCATGACTCCTCCACATTGCTCTTACAGATTGAGCATGGTGTCCGTTATGGTTTATTGGTGGCGGCATGGCTCAGCCATACCTTTCTTAAAAAGCAGTAATCAGTGGGTTCCGGAGTGCCCAAAGCCTCCGGCACCACGGTCACTCTCGTCAAAGTTTTCCACAATCTCCAGTCGGGCCTGTACCACGGGAACCAGTATTAACTGGGCAATACGCTCACCCGGCTGAACCGTGAACGTGGTATTTCCCCGGTTCCAGCAGGAGACCATCAGCTGCCCCTGGTAGTCAGAGTCAATCAGTCCAACAAGGTTACCCAGAACAATGCCATGCTTATGACCCAGGCCGGAGCGGGGAAGGATCATCGCCGCCAGGGACGGGTCTTCAATATGGATAGCCATACCGGTAGGCAGCAACTGGGTTTGCCCCGGCTCCAGGGTCATCGGTTGATCAAGACAGGCTCGCAGATCAATACCAGCTGAGCCTTCTGTGGCATATTCCGGCAATGGAAACTCTGTGCCCAGCCGTGGGTCCAGAATACGGGTTTTCAGTGTTCTCATGTCGTTTAATTCCCTGTGTATTTACCGTGAAATGCCTTTCAAGGCTGTTCAACTGTCTCAGTTACAGGCTGTTGGCTTTTCCACTTTCTGAAACGGCGGGCAACAATTTGCAGCAGCTTGCTGGACACCACTTTTTTCGATGCCCTCGGCAATGGCTCTTCCAGCGCTTCGCCGATGACAGTGACTTCATTGCTGTCACTGCTGAAGCCAATCTCCCGATCACCCACATCATTGGCCACCACCAGATTCATCCTCTTGCGGCGCATCTTATCCGCAGCGTAGCCCAGTACATTGTGCGTCTCTGCGGCAAAACCCACCACAAAGGGTGGTGTGTCCAAAGCGGTGACCGAAGCAATAATGTCGGGGTTACGCACCAGTTTAATCTCCAGGGTTTCACTGCCATTGTCAGGGTCTTTCTTGATCTTTTCCCTGGCAACCTCGGCAGGGCGATAGTCACTGACAGCAGCACAACCGATAAAGATATCCACACCGGCTATCCGGTCATGAACCGCCTGATGCATATCCCTGGCACTGACCACATCCACCCGCCTGACCCGATCCGGTGTGTCCAGATTCACCGGGCCACTGATCAGGGTAACCGTTGCCCCGGATGCAACAGCCGCTTCGGCAATGGCAAAGCCCATTTTTCCGGAACTGTGGTTGGAAATATACCGAACCGGATCAATATCTTCGCGGGTACCGCCAGCGGTGATCATGATATTCACCCCGGTGAGAATATCATGGCTGAACAGCCCCGATGTTTTTTCCACAATCAGCTCAGGGTCGAGCATCCTGCCCGGGCCGATATCACCACAGGCCTGGCTGCCATCGCCCGGGCCGAACAAATGGATATTCCGCTCCAGCAGCTCTTCGCAATTTCGCTGGGTCACACTGTCACGCCACATCCCCTGGTTCATGGCCGGTGCCAGACAGATAGGTGCACTGGTGGCCAGGCACAGGGTGGTTAACAGATCATCCGCATGCCCACCGGCCAGTCGTGCAATAAAGTCAGCCGTGGCAGGGGCAATCAGAACCACATCCGCCCAGCGGGCCAGTTCGATATGCCCCATGGCCGCTTCCGCCCCGGTGTCGAGCAGATCCAGATGCACCGGGTTGTGGGACAGTGCCTGCAGGGTTAACGGGGTAATAAACTCACAGGCGGCACTGGTCATGACCACACGGACATCAGCCCCCAGTTTGGTCAGCAGACGAATCAGCTCTGCACTCTTATAAGCAGCAATGCCACCGGTAACACCAAGAACAATGCGTTTGTTACTTAGCTGTTGCATAGGTTGCAAATTTCCTCAGGGAATTAAACCGGCAATTTTTTGTCTGAGTAGTCAGGAACCGCACAAAACGCCATAGGCTACTCACCATAAATCCGCTCCATCATAGCAGTGAATAGCTGACGGTATAACCACCATACAAGCCCGGAGTTATCATTTGCTGCCAAGAGAAAAGATACTGGCTATGGGCCCTTCAGCCCTGACTGAAGCGGAGCTATTGGCACTGCTGTTAAGAACGGGTTGCCAGGGTATGAACGTGATGGAACTGGCCAGCCATCTGCTGGAACAGTTTGGTGGCCTGGAAAAACTGCTGACCACCCGCCATCAGAATCTTATGTCAATTAAAGGCCTTGGACCTGCCAAAGCCACACAGCTCAGCGCCACCCTGGAGCTTTGTCGAAGGGTACTGCGTGAAAAGGTAGCCAACTCCGATGTTATCTCCAGCCCGGAGTCAACCCGGGAATACCTGCAGCTGCACTTCCAGGGGCTTCAGCGGGAGCAGTTTGCCTGTCTTTTTCTGGATACCCGGCACCGTGTTATTACGCTGGAAACACTCTTTCAGGGCACCTTGAACACAGCCACCGTTCATCCCAGGGAGGTGGTGAAGCAGGCGCTGGCGTTGAATGCGGCATCACTGATTCTCTGTCACAACCACCCATCGGGCGATCCTGAGCCCAGTCAGGCTGACATTCGCATTACCCAACGCTTGAAAGAGGCGTTGCAACTGGTGGATATCCGGGTGCTGGATCATATGATTGTGGGTCAGGGAGAGATACTATCCATGGCGGAACGTGGTCTGGTTTAGCTTTCATGCCCAGCAATGAAACCTAATCATCAGACGCCAGGTGCTCGTCATCGTCATAAACATCATCGGGCTCAGGCGCGAGAAACCACTCATCCAGTTTCATAGAGAGCTGATCAACACCGGTTTTCTTGAGCGAAGAGAATAACTGCACGCTCACCTGTGGGAATCGGGACAGATCCTTTTTGAGGGTGTTCAGAACCTGTTTGGCGGCACCCTGTTTCAGTTTGTCCGCCTTGGTGAGCAGTATGTGCATAGGTAAGTTTGCACTTACACTCCAGTTAAGCATCATCTGATCGAACTCTTTCATCGGATGACGAATATCCATCAACAGCACCAGACCAACCAGTGCCTCACGGCGCTCCAGATAATCGGTCATGTGATGCTGCCACTCTTGCTTCATGGCTTCAGGCACTTTTGCATAACCGTAGCCCGGAAGATCCACCAGAAAGACACCATCCTGCACGTCAAAGAAGTTGATGAGCTGGGTTCTTCCCGGCGTCTTACTGGTACGAGCCAGCTTGTTGGAACCCGTCAGCGCATTCAGGGCGCTGGACTTTCCTGCATTAGAGCGACCTGCAAAGGCCACTTCACGACCTTCATTCTCCGGACACTGGCTCAGCCTGGCCGCACTCTTGTAAAAAGAGGCCTGGCGGTAATTTAATGAAGATCTGGTATCACTCATGGGGTTTCATCTATTCCAGTAATCTTTGCTGATTGCCAATAAGCCGGTGATAAATAAGCACGGCACTCAATAAATCACGTAAAAGAGATCAGCAAACGGGCGACGGGAGCCTGTCCGACTCCCGGGTATCACTTCCAACGGATCGATATCGCTCTGCCTGTACCGGTCGCCGGTTGAGTAGTTTATACTATCGTCGTTCAAGGTACATGCCGTCATGTCACCTGATGCTGAAGCAGACACAACGCAGATGCGAATCACTGCGTGGGTCTGTTGCGCTAAATAATAAAAGCTGTCAGGTCTGATGAATAATAACAGCCATTTGAGGCAAACGCCGTAACTGGGTCAGGTAATGAAAAAAGTCATTCTCACTCTGGTAATTTCTTTGGGGATAACGGGCTTCGCCTTTGCCAAAGGCGATGCAGCAGCAGGCAAGAGCAAAGCGACGACCTGCGCTGCCTGCCATGGTGCCACAGGGATCAGTCCTGCTCCAAACTGGCCAAATCTCGCCGGTCAGGGGGAGCGTTACCTGATCAAACAGATCACTGAAATCAAGGACGGCGCACGCTCTGTGCCAGAGATGATGCCCTTCGTCAGCGCTCTGACCACACAGGATATTGCTGACCTGGCGGCTTACTTTGCCAGTCAGCCAGCACCTCAGGGAGCAACAGACGCCAAGTATGTCACATTGGGTCAAGCACTTTACCGCGGTGGGGATGCCAAAAAAGGCATTCCGGCCTGCTCCAGCTGTCACTCTCCCACGGGCAAGGGTAACTTCCTGGCGGGCTTCCCCTTACTGGCGGGCCAGAATGCAGAGTACACCGCCAAGCAGCTTCGTGACCTTCGTGAAGGTGATCGAACCAACGATGGTGACACCAAAATCATGAGAACCATTGCCGAGAAGATGAGCAATAAAGAGATCGAAGCGGTTTCTCACTACATCAGCGGTCTTCGTTGATCGTTTCTTATCCTTGATAACTGACAGAAGTCTGAGCTTTACCGGCTTCTGTCATTTTTCTCTCATCCAGACCTGCCTGCTTGATCAGACTTCCTTTTCGTCAGACGCTGGCGTAATGTGTCGTCTATAAAGCGCCATATCCTTGAATAACAATGAAAAACAGAGGACTTTCGTATGATAAAAAAAACGAAGGGTATATTAGGTATCGCTGTATTCCTGGGAATCGCCACGGTCGCAGCGGGTTATCTGATTAATGATGCCCAACACAGTCAGGAAGTGACCGTTACTCAAAATACCCCGGTAACTCAGGCCAGTACGACCAGGCACTCAGCAGCCAGTGAAACCTCATCAGCGTCAGCCATCACTCAATCCGGTACTCCGCAACTATTTCAGCCAGGCCAGCACTATCGGGTTTTATCCAATCCGGTTACCACGGATGCCAAACCGGAGAAAGTGGAGGTGGTCTCCATTTTCTGGTACGGGTGCCCCCACTGTTACGCACTTGAACCCAGGATTGAACAGTGGCAACAGACCTTGCCTGCCGATGTTGAGTTTATTCGAACGCCCGGTTTCTTCGGCCCGAACCTTTGGCAGACTCACGCCCGGCTTTACTATACTGTGCGCAATATGGGACTGGAAGAGAAGGTTCATGCCGGTATCTTCAGTGAAATACAGAACCGCCGAAATCAGCTCAGGGACAGTGAACAAATGGCCGAGTTCCTGAATCGGGAGTTTGGTGTTGAACCTGAAGCGTTTAATAAAGCGTTCAAGGGTTTCGGTGTCAATAATCAGCTGCAAAAAGCCTTCTCCAAACTGAAAGGCTATAGGCTCTCTGGTGTACCCGCCATCGTGATCGATGGGCGATATGTGGTTGAGCCCGGGCTGGCCGGATCACTGGCTAATATGCCGGTGATTGCCGACTACCTGATCCGAAAAGTTAAACAAGATCGAAAGGGTTAGTGACATTGCAGCAGTGGTTAAATGTCAAACATTTTGGCTTTTAACCACTCTCATTTGGTAAATCATCGATCATTCTTTGCAGGAAATCGGATAAAAGGCCTGTAACATTTGTCTATCAATTTCCCTTGTCCATTTCTGGCGGTAAAGCACTATGCCCATTCGAACCCTTACAGGTGCCATTCGACGACGTTTACACCGACAGCGTTGTCAGTACCGTTCCGGGCATATTCATCACTCGGCACCGGGCGGCTCCCCCCGTCAGCTCAACAAAAAGACACTCAAGCTGCTCAGCTTTAATATTCAGGTGGGCATCAATACTCAGCAATACCGCCATTATCTGACCCGCAGCTGGCAGCATATTCTGCCTCACGCCAAACGCCAGGCTACCCTTGACCGGATTGCCAGTGTTCTTCCTGACTTTGACCTTGTTGCCCTGCAGGAAGCTGACGGTGGCAGTATTCGCAGCAGCTTTATCAACCAGACTGAATATCTGGCTCTGAAAGGACACTTCCCTTACTGGTATCACCAGATCAACCGCAACCTTGGCAAGCTGGCACAACACAGCAATGGCTTCCTTAGCCGGTTTGAGCCTCTATCGCTGGAAGACCATAAACTGCCCGGACTGATTCCCGGCCGGGGTGCCATTGTCGCCCGCTTTGGCAACCCTGAGGAGCCTCTTACGGTGGTGATGATGCATCTGGCTCTGAGCAAAAGGACCCGAAATATCCAGCTCTCCTATATCCGTGATGTTGTGCAGCACAATCAGCATGTGGTGCTGATGGGGGATATGAACACCCATGCTGAACAATTACTCAATGACTCACCGCTGAAAAATACATCCCTTCATGCGGCACACTGGGGGCAAAATACCTTTCCCAGCTGGCAACCAACGCGTTCTCTGGATCATATTCTGATCAGCCCATCCCTGATTGTTAATCGATTTGGCGTTATCAATATGCCCATCACAGACCATTTGCCGGTATCTGTGGAAATCCGGGTGCCTGACTCCGTATTGAGCAAAGTGTGATTCATCGAAATATGGCCGAAGCTTCTCTGGCTCTGCTGGCTGGGTATATGAGAAAGGTTGGTTGACTACAACAAGGCAGGAAAAAATAAAAAAGGCCCGATATCAAGGGGGGAAGTAAGGAGGGAGATATCGGGCCTCGAAAAAAAAGCCATCACTGTTCCAGTGACAGGGAGTCATTCCAGAAAGTACATCTTACCTGACACACATTATTTGCCTATCAGTAATAAGCCCGCACCGGGTACGTAATGAATCTTGAACCGCTTCGGAATAAACCCACGGTCTGGCTGCCTTCGGCAGACCCTGTAAAATCGATATAATGAGGCCACGCTTTTGTCAGCGCGGATACCATCAAACACGGAGACTCAATGATGAGCCCTATCAAGCTGGGTGTTTTTGGCTCAGCATTTGACCCACCAACACTTGGGCATCTGGATGTGTTACAACAGGCAGCCACCTGCCATGACTGCATCCTGCTGGTTCCCAGTGCCTTTCATGCTTTTGACAAAAACCCTCTGCCATTCGGCCTCCGTTTGCAGATGCTGCAATGCTTTATTGATGAAGCAGAGGCTGGCTGTCCCCTGGAGATATGTGATCTGGAGGCAGAACTGCTGGCACAGAATCCCGGCAGGCCGGTATACACCTATGACCTGATGGCAGCCTTGACCAGTCAGTACCGGGATAAAGCCACACTGTCCTTCATCAGGGGGCCGGATAATGCCAGGCCTGAAACCTGGAACCGATTTTATAAAGCACAGGAAATTGAGGAAACGTGGCCGATCTTTACCGCCACTGAACGGGTGGCTATCCGCAGCAGTGATGTCCGCAATATTCTTGAATCCGAAAAAATAGCCGATGATCTTCAGCAGGGGTTGAATATGCTGCTACCTTCTGTTCAGGCTTTTATTATCAATAACAACTTATACCAGACAGGGAACCCATGAAGCTTTCAGGTCTTGATGCCCGCGATGTACAGGTTCAGGAAGAGGCAAAGGTTTACTCAGGCTTTCTGAAGCTCTTTAAATACACGATTACGCATCGACTCTTTAACGGGGGAATCAGCCGTCCCCTGATCCGAGAAGCCACCGTCAGGCCACCCTCTGTGGGCGTTGTATTATTTGACCCGGTTCATGACCAGGTGGTTTTGGTGGAGCAATTCCGCATGGGGCCTTTTTTGAGCGACGATGACCCCTGGCTGCTGGAAGTGGTTGCCGGCATCAGTGAGCCCGGAGAAACCCTGGAAGAAGTTGCCCTGCGCGAAGTAGAGGAAGAAACCGGTTATCAGATTACCTCATTAATGCCGGTCTCGGATTTCTATGTCAGCCCCGGTGCCAGTAACGAAAAACTCAGGCTTTTCTGTGGTCTGGTAGACGCCACGGCTGCTGGCGGCATTTTTGGTGTTGCCGATGAAGGTGAGGATATCAGGGTTCATGTTCTTCCCTTCCGGGAAGCTTATGATATGGTGGAAGACGGAAGGATTGCCAATGCTCCAGCGGTCATTGCATTGCAATGGCTTAAGCTGCATCACCATGAGTTATGCCAACATGAAAAATAACGTCTTCCCAACCTGGCTCCGGCAACGGTATGCCTTTATCTTTATTGTCAGCTTTTTCGCGGTGACGCTCGCTGGATGCCAGACGAACGGCAAGATGTTCCCTGAGCTTAAGCAGGAAAAGCTCACGAAGGATAATAATTGGACCGTATTACCTTTTATTAGCCACGCTAAAGTTCCAGCCGAGGATCTTATTCAGCTTGAACGTATGTTGTTGGTCCAACTGCCCTCGAAAGGTATAAAAAACCCTACAATTTATCACTTACCTAAAACTTTCTCGGTTCCGGATTACCTTTCCGAGGTCTTCCAGGTTGAGCAAGCGCGCGTGTGGGCCATCAGTCAACACATCAAGTACTCCATATCTGCTGAAATTCTTGAATGGCAATATGACCAGCAGAATCGCTTTTCCACAACTCTTAGCTTGAAAGTTAATGATTTATCATCGGGAGACCTGGTTTGGAGCATAGATGGCTTGGGAGAAGGCCGACCTGGTGAAGCGGCCTACGATGTGAGCCGAAAACTGATTGCTGATCTGGTGGCTGCCATGCCGCTTCAATAAGTACAGTGGCACCGGAAAACTGATACCAATTAATCAAAAACGAGAGAAAAGGACATGCTCTACGTACTCAGGGATGATAACAATCAGGTGTGTGCCGTTTCAGAGAAACCACTGTCCAATGAGTGGCAACAGGCCGGGATGGACGACGAAAGCCTGATGCTCTTTCTGCACAATAATCCGGAAATCAGCACCGGCATCATGGCGTCTTCCGATGCCGATTTCATCCGGGTACTTGAGGATGTGATTGATCTGTTAATTGATAAGCAGATCATCCAGTTCACTGAGTTTCCGGATGTTGTTCAGGCAAAACTTCTCCATCGCCGCAGATATCGTGAAAGCCTCAGAAGTAATGCAGATACTACGCGGCTTCTGGAAGACGGTGATGACAGCATCTTTTAATTGAAAATCTGCGGTCGTCAGGGCCTGATGTCTTCCACATGAATTCTTAATGCCTGGTCAGCAGGCTATCTTTCAGCCGAAATCATTCCCGGTGGAGTCATTCGGGCATTGATGGTTGGCCAGTTCTCCGGCCAGCGGCTCTGGTTTTCCATTGATATGTTGGGCACCATCAGCGTCGTTTCATCAACCCGTTCCGGAAACAAGATCCCGTTCAGGTGATCAATTTCATGCAGCATAACCCTGGCGGCAAACCCATTAAGAACAGCCTCAATGGTATTGCCCTGATCATCAACCCCCCTGACTTTCAAGTTTGCCGGTCTGTTCACCCATCCTCTGATACCCGGAACGGACAAACACCCCTCCCATGTCCAGCAGGTTTCCTGACTGACTTCTATGATCTGAGGATTGATCCAGAATGAAAGCGGAATATCGGGCACACTGGGATAACGTGATTTCGTCTCTTCAGTCACTCCTATGCACAATACCCTTGCCCCCCAGCCAATCTGAGGCGCAGCAATACCGATACCGTTTGCCTCAATTTGCCTGTTACGCAGAGTCTGGAGATTATGCTGAAAATCATCGGTCAATATATCATCAACACAAATCTGTTGATGTTGCTGAAAAAGCAGGGGATCACCCATGATGACCAGATCCGGGCTATCAGGCAAACGCATCATAATAGAACCACTCCACATCTGGTTATGATGAATCAGTGTAACTTAATGACCCCGCAGAACGGTGAAAATTCCACGGAAGCACTGATCAGCATCCGGCAAAATATGCTTTCATAGCGACTACTACTTATAATTGCTTCTCAATTTACGTTTATTAAGCACCATGAACAGAACTTATCGTTTACTTGTTTCCTGCCCGGACGCTACAGGCATCGTAGCCACCGTCAGTGACTTTATCGCCAGACACGGCGGCTGGATTGTTGAAGCCAATCATCACTCTGATCCAGTGACCGGGCGCTTTTACATGCGCAACGAAATCAAAGCGGACAGTCTGCCTTTTTCTCTGGATGAATTTAAACATCATTTCACCCCTGTTGCTGAAAAACTCAGTCTGGACTGGCGCATCAATGACTCAGGAATTCCCCAGCGTGTTGCCCTTCTGGCCAGTAAAGAGGCTCACTGCCTGTCTGACCTGCTTTACCGCTGGCGAAGTGGCGACCTGAATATGGAAATACCCTGTGTCATCTCCAATCATGAAGATTTGCGCAGCTATGTAGAGTGGCATGGTATTCCCTACCACCATGTACCTGTGGATAAAGGGGATAAAGCATCGGCCTTTGAGACAATGACAGCGCTGCTGGAACAGTACAGTGTTGATACAGTTGTACTTGCTCGTTATATGCAAATTTTGCCACCGCAACTGTGTGAGCAGTATGCCGACCGTGTCATTAATATCCATCATAGCTTTCTGCCTTCCTTTGTGGGTGCCAAGCCCTACCATCAGGCCTACGAGCGAGGCGTTAAGCTGGTGGGTGCCACCTGCCACTACGTGACGGAAATCCTTGATGCTGGCCCGATCATCGAACAGGACGTAATCCGGGTTGGGCATCACCACCTGCCTGAAGATATGGTGCGTTTAGGAAAGGATGTCGAGAAAAGTGTACTGGCGCGGGGATTGAGGTATCACATCGAAGACCGGGTTATTGTTGATGGCAGCAAGACCATTATTTTAGGATAGTGCTATACGATTGCCGCCATCCTGTGGATAAGCTGTGAAAGTCTGTGCATAAGCTATGAATACACCGGGTATAACCAATCCATGACGCAGATATCGCTCAGGGAAGAGTCATGAAACTACAGTCCTGCCCCTGTTGCCGGGGTAAAGCCATATTTGCCGACCTGATCATCGGCAAAGGCAGTCAACGAGTAAAAATGTGGCAGGTCAGCTGCAGTGGCTGTGGTTTATCCACAGAAATGGACGAAGATAAAAGATATGTGGCAAAACGCTGGAATCTTCGCCAGGAGTACGCAAATCTGAAAATGTGGGTAACATTGCTGGCAGCGCTGCTGCCAGCGTCGATCATCATCAGTCTGCTGCTTGGCAACCTGATGGGTATCAGCCTGATCAGCTGAGTTTATCACTCTTCTTCGCTGTACCCTGAATGCAACTGGTGATGTTATCCACAAGCTGGTTGATAAACTTCGCATAGCTTTCAGGTCCGGATTGAATGTTTTCTGCTAATGGGTCAAGCACACCAACTCGGACGGAAAGCCCTTCTGTCAGCCGCTCAATATAAGCAGGCTTGAACTGTGGTTCCCGGAAAATACAAGCTGACCCCGCTTTGTTCAACTGTCCTTTCAGGCTTACCAGGTGCCGGGCCCCGGGTTGCTGCTCAGGATTCAGGGTGAAATAGCCAGCAACTTCCAAACCATACTGCTCTTGTAAATAGCCATAGGCATTATGAAAAACGAAAAATGGCTGCCCGCCTGATTGTTCTACTTTTTGACCGTTGCGCACGTCCGTCTGGTCCATGCTGTTCAGAAACAGAGCAAGATTATGCTGATAGCGAGACTGGTTAACCTTGTCCACAGACATCAACACACGGGCCATCTCTCTGGCAATAACCCTGGCGTTATCGGTGCTCAACCAGATATGAGGGTCATAGTCACCATGATCATGGTGCTCTCCGTGCTCATGAATATGATGCTCATGCTCTTCACTGCTGCGCAGGCGAATGCCATGCATGTCCATCGCGGATACGGCTTTTACCCCCTTTGCCGAGGCCAGCATTTTTGGCAGAAAAGTCTCCATTGAAGGGCCTACCCAGAAAATGACATCCGCACTTCTTAACTTGCGGGCATCAGAGGGCTTAAGGCTATGGCTATGAGGTGAGCTTCCCGGAGGCAACAATACCTCAGTATGAGTCACCCCTTCCGTCACCGCCTGGGCAATCAGCTGCAATGGCTTGATGCTGGCCAGAACTTTTGGTGATTCTGCACTCGCACAAAAGCTGGCAGTCATTAGCAACACTGTTATCAGCAACTGTTTAATGGGGGCAAACTGCATACGAAAACCGCTTCTTTTGGAAAGCGTTATAATATAACACTTCAATCTAAATAGGTATCAGGATGAGTGGTCTACACTGAAGGCGATTAATTTTGCCCCAAGGGCTAACGGCATAAGCAAGTTTCAAACTTAAAGAGTTCTGTTGTCATACAATTAGTCTTTCTGGATTCGGGGAATATTCATGCCATACTGGACCAAACTTCCATGTAAGTATTCGAGCCTGATTTCGCTTTGTAATGGCCCCACCCTGGCTACTAGAAGAGGTGATATCGGATTCTATGTAACTGTCTCTGGTGATGACAGCTTCGTGTTTGAGCACACTGTGATTGTTGGTCGCAGTAACAATTTGCTGGTTCACTCGAACAAGTTGCTGGGAGTGTACACAAGTAATCTGAACAAACACAGGCAAGCCGTGTTTTTTCGTTTCAAGGGTGACCCTCTCACTGCTTTAGGGGCCTGCGATATCGCACACCTTTGGTCTCGTGGGCATCGCCACTCGGGTGTTAAGGATTTTGAAGGAACAACACAGCAACGAGTTGGATTCTCCAGTGCTCACTGGAAAGGATATCGTTCGGCTATCGCAGGGCTTGGCTCGTGTGCTTTTGGAGACGCAGCCAGAAGGCGATTGGAGAAGTACCAAAACAGATCACAACTCACGCCCAAAAATGTGATCTGTTCAGAAATGGCCACTCTTCTCTATCAACTCTTCGTTATTGAAGAAGACGAGAGTAAAGGTTTCATCAAACTTGATGCCAAGCATACGCTTCCCGGGACGCTGGCTTTATATCTTTTTGAGAGCCCTTTTTGGAATCTCGTTGGCCGGGGAAAATAATAGACCGTTAACGAAGGGTAAACAAACCTCTACCCGGGAGTAGGCAGAGGCTTGTAGTTATTTGAATTGGTTAATTGCCTTCCCAGTAATCTTCACCAAAGATGGCGCTGAGGCGCTTGTCTTCTTCCCGATCTTCAAGGGCTCTGCGGATTTGCAGGGAGCGCTTGGAACCTTTCTGCTCAAGTTCAGGACGGATCAGGTGCTCATCCAGAATGAACTCTTTCTCGGCTTTTTTTCCTTTTCCCATAACAGCATCCTCTTCTTGTATTTGTTATTAAATGATGCCTGATTACGATTACCAAAATATTAAATAACTGATCATAGGACAACTACTCATGTCGTATAAAAATGTGCGATAAATCGCACAAATCAACCATTACAAGACCTCATGGCGCAGTTTCGCTAAACTCTCACTGTTCTGGAAAATACTCTCCCCATCATCAGGGGGCATCGAATTCTGACTGAAAGATTCTTATGGACGTAACCTCAATACTTGATTCACTGAATGATGCACAGCGCAGTGCTGTTGCAGCCCCCGTCAGCTCTATGCTGGTTCTGGCCGGTGCCGGCAGTGGTAAAACCCGCGTGCTTGTCCACCGGATCGCCTGGCTGGTGCAGGCTGAAGCCATGTCCCCCTATTCTGTGATGGCCGTAACCTTCACCAACAAGGCCGCGGCAGAGATGCGCTCACGTATTGAGGAACTGCTGGGCATCGCCCCCAGGGGAATGTGGGTAGGTACTTTTCATGGTCTTTCCCACCGTCTGCTCAGAGCACACTGGAAGGAAACAGGACTGCCCGAAAACTTTCAGATTCTGGACAGTGACGATCAGCTGCGCGTGCTCAAGCGGATCATGAAAGCCATGCAGCTGGATGAACAAAAGTGGCCTCCACGTCAGGCCCAGTGGTATATCAATGGCAAAAAAGATGAAGGGCTTCGCCCCGATTACATCGATCCCGGTTACGATCCATTCGAACGCACCATGGTTGATGTTTATCGACGCTACCATGAGTACTGCGAGCAGGCGGGAGTGGTGGACTTTGGGGAGCTGCTGCTGCGGGCACATGAGCTGCTGCTGAAGCGGTCCGATATTCTCCAGCATTACCGCGAACGTTTCCGATACATTCTGGTGGATGAGTTTCAGGATACCAACGCCGTGCAATATGCCTGGCTGCGATTACTGGCGGGAGACCAGGACAAACTGATGGTGGTGGGTGATGATGACCAGTCCATTTACGGCTGGCGCGGTGCCAGAATTGAGAATATACGTCAGTTCACCCATGACTTCCCCAATGCACAGACCATCAAACTGGAACAGAATTACCGCTCTACCGGCAATATTCTGCAGGCCGCCAATGCCGTTATTGCCAATAACCCGGATCGTCTGGGAAAAGAGCTTCGTACCGATGGTGATAAAGGTGAGCCAGTGCACCTGTACGCTGGCTTTAACGAAATGGACGAAGCCCGATTTATTACTGACCGGATTAAAGATGCCATCACCAAAGGCACGGCCCGCAGCGATATTGCCATCCTCTACCGGTCCAATGCGCAGTCCCGTATTCTTGAAGAGGCGATGCTCAGGGCTGCGATCCCCTATCGAATCTACGGTGGGCAGCGCTTCTTTGAACGGGCAGAGATCAAAAATGCCCTGGCCTATCTCCGCCTTGTCCGTTCGCCTGATGACGACACCTCTCTGGAGCGGGTGATCAATATTCCCACCCGGGGTATTGGTGAGAAAACCGTAGAAAAGCTCAGAGAGGCGGCCCGAAGTCAGGGTATTTCACTCTGGCAGGCACTGAAAAACCTGGTGGCAGCCTCTGCGGTTGGTGGTAAGGCGGGTAAATCCATGGCCGCTTTTGTGGAACTGATCGAGTCCCTGAGCCATGCGGGAGAAACACTGGATCTGGGTGAACTGTCCGATCATGTGGTCACTATGAGCGGGCTGATTGATCACCACAGCAAAGAGAAAGGCGAGAAAGGTCAAGCCCGGGTGGAAAACCTGGAAGAACTGGTGAATGCCTGTCGTCAGTTTGATATGGACGAACTGTTCCTTGATGACGAGCAGGGTGAAGCAACCGAAACCATGACGCCTCTGGATGCCTTCCTGGCCAATGCCGCTCTGGAAGCGGGTACCAGTCAGGCCGATCAGTTCCAGGACAGTGTGCAGATGATGACGCTCCACTCTGCCAAGGGGCTGGAGTTCCCGCTGGTCTTTCTGGCCGGTATGGAGGAGGGGTTATTCCCCCATAAAATGTCGTTGGATGAAGGCAACCTTGAGGAAGAGCGTCGGCTTTGTTATGTGGGTATTACCCGAGCCATGAAAACCCTGTATCTGACGTATGCCGAAAGCCGACGTCTGTACGGCAGTGAAACCATGAACCGCCCTTCCCGTTTTATTCGGGAGATCCCCGGTGAACTGCTTCAGGAAGTGCGCCTTGGTGGCACCATTACCCGACCGGTAGCGACTCGCATGGCACCGGCATCACCTGACCATGGTCTGTCACTGGGCCAACGCGTCCATCACAACGTGTTTGGTGAGGGAATCGTGATTAATTACGAAGGTGATGGCAACCAGGCCCGGGTGCAGGTTAATTTTGATTCTGAAGGCGCTAAATGGTTGATGATGGCTTACGCCAACCTGTCTCCAATCTAAGGGCATTGCTGATGGTGCATTGCCTCTTGCCTGTTTTCGCCACCGACGCAGGCAGCCTCGTAAAACCCTGGAGCAGGAACTTTTGTTAAATTGCCAGATCTTAATGCTCAGGAACTGAATAAATGATCAGGCAGGTAATAGATGATGATTCCAACACCCTTGGGATACTAATCTACCATGCCAGTATAAATTCCATTCCTGTGTCAATTTGACCGGAGTTATCATGCAACCAATTGCGCAAGGCAGTGCAGCCGCAAGCAGAATAGAAACCAATGAACGGCAGTTATTTAATGATCTGAAAACGCTGAATAAATCCGTGGCTGCCTATAACAAACAGGTCTCAGAAATTTCTGGACCGGACCAGTTCAAATCGCTTGAACGGTTGAGGCTGGATTCACCACCCGAATTGACGTTCATCACCGCTATCGGTAAGCGAAAGCTGGAAATTATCGGACTGAACGTTTCCATGGTGCCGCAGTCGCCAGGCATTGGTTTGGCCGATGCATCGCAACAACATGATGAGCAACAGAATATTCCGTACGATAGTTACACCGAGCCTGAACCGACAGATAATACTATGGGGCCAGCTGGTGCCATTTCAGCAAATAGTGGCCATACCCTGACAAGGCCATCAACTGACGACTCATATACCGAATCATCAACTGACTACTCAGACACCGAATCATCAACTGACGACTCATATACCGAATCATCAACTGACACCTCAGACACCGAATCATCAACTGACACCATCTCAGGCACCGAATCATCAACTGACATCATCTCAGGCACCAAATCATCAACTGACATCATTTCAGGCACCAAATCTATTGACCCAATCAAGGCTCGTATTATCCAATGCCAGGCCCATTATCTGGAACTCCAACTGGCGACCGGCGTCGGTTGTTATATTCGTGATGTCAGCTTCAGCCCAACGAGTAAGAACCTGATTATCAATGGTCGCGATGATGAGAACGAGTTTAGTCTGAGCATCTGGCGACAGGGCGCGGATGGCAACTGGTTGCCAAAAGGGAAGGTCAAGAGTTCTGATGCAATCTTTCGTTACCAGCTTAACCAGTCGGAAAATACGCTCCTGAGCATCAGCTATGATGGCAAGCTCACGATGAGTACCCTGAACAGCGATGGCCGTTGGCAGGAGGCGGTGGTGCTTGAGCACACCACCACTAATGAAAACGATCCGAGGGTGAAGGCAGACTTCAGCCCCTTGCAGGACAAAATGATGTCCTACGATCCACAGTCCGGCGAAATCAACGTATTGCGTGAGGATAGCAACGGTCGGTGGACCCCGCTAACCCGGGCTAAAGAGATCAGTCACTGTCAGCAAACTATGCCACATCAAGCGCCTTTCGAGGCCACGAACCATTATTTACTGACTTACCAGGGTACAACAGCGACCATTTGGGGCTGTAGTGATGAGACTCACTGCCTGGAGGAACAAAAGGTCATTGAGTGCAATGGCCAGATTGGCGGTGCTCAGCTGAGTCATGATGAGCAGCATGCCGTGATCTTCACCGAAGGTGGCCAGGCCATCTTTCTGGGTTGTGATGTCGATGGCAATTGGTCACAGATCGGGGAGATCTGTCATCCTGAATGGAGCATGAATGAAGACAACCAACCTTGCGCCAAACCTATTTGCGAAGCTGCCTTCAACGCCTCTGGGCACCTTGCGCTGACCCGTGATACAGACAATACATTTATTATTTCAGGTTATGACGCCAACTGTGACGCTAACGACAATCCCTGGGTAGTAAAAACTAAAATTCACAGGTGTGCAGAGGCCAGATTCAGCGCCTCCGGGCGTAAATTATTGGCCAACTCCGGTATTGGCTCCTTTACACTCTGGGACTACAACAGTACTGATCATCGGCTGGTTAATGGTCAGACCATTATCCACAGTGACAGTCAAAAAGCCATCTTCAGCCCTTCAGAGAATCTTCTTCTGAGCTATGGCAATGAATCAAATTTCGCCTGCATTTGGGGGCATGACGAGGAAGGTGATCTGGTTGAGAAAACGAGGATATATCATCAGGGGGGGATTGACTATGCTGCCTTCAACGCTCAGGAGGACTGTGTGCTGACCCGCAGTCGTGACCGGACGGTAAAAATTCAGGCTCTCGACAGCCAGGGCAAATGGCAGGAACAATTGGTGGTTCAACATCGAAACAGTATTATGGATGCTCGGTTTTCCCGTTCAGGGCGGCTTGCCTATACCATTAGCCTGGACGACACCGCTTGTATCCTGGGGCACAACGATAATGGCCAGTGGGTGAAACTGGCGGTGACGGACTCTGATGCCGACTTCATCAGGGACGCTAGTTTTAATGAATTGGAAAACCATTTTCTAACCTATGGCAACAAAATGAACAAGAAGGACAAACACCAGCCTGGCCTTGTGCAACTCTGGGGTATTGGTGATGATGGCAAATGGTCAAAAAAAGAGCAGATAAGACTGGATCATCCCGTTAAATTGGCCAAATTTAGCCCTGATGGTGATCATTTATTGATCTACTGTAACGATGGTATATTTTCCTTTGCTGGCTTTTTAAAAGGCGGCACTGCATTACTCTGGAAGATTCCTGCCAGCCCGGGGCAGGAATAGCTCACACGCGAGGCTTTGCAAGGCAAGATGGCGTTATACATTTCTGGTTATTCCGTGTCCGATTTTTCTTCCTCACATCAGACGGCATTCCTGCTCCTTTCTTGCCTCTTCCTCCAGTGCTTTCAGCTCCAGCGACGTTTTTGCCCCTTTGGCAATCAGGCGTTCTGCGCACGCAGGGTTGCTCCTGTTCCTGGCGAGGTCCAGTGGTGTGGTGCCGGGGCGATCAGTAGCGGCGGCATTGACATTCGCTCCTTTACAGAGCAGTGCTTCCACGCAATCGACCCTTGCCCACTTGGCTGCGTGGTGCAAAGGAGTGAGGCCAAGTTTACAGGTAACGTGGATATCTATCCGCGGGGTGTCGAGCAGCAACTTCAGGCTATCGGTGTTACCCTTTGCGGCGGCCCAGTGTAAAGGAGTGAGACCATAGACATCCTTGGCATTGATATCCACCCCGGGGTGAGCAATCAGCAATTTCAGGCAATCCGTGTGACCGGGGTTACCATTTGTGGCAGCCCAGTGTAAAGGGGTGAAACCATCTTCTTCGAGGGCACTGACATTCACTCCCGGGATCTTGAGCAGCACCTTAAGGGAGTCGGTGTCACCATAAAAGGCGGCCATGTGTAAAGGGGTGGATCCATCGATTAAGGCAGCGTTGACATTCGCGCCCGTCATGCACAAAAGCTCCAGGCATTTGCTCTTCCTTTCCTGCACAGCGATAAACAACAGACGTTTATCCACATGTATGCTGACACCATGATCGACTTTAATCTTCAGCATCAGTGCCAGTGCTTGCCAATTTCCGGAGTGACAGGCGTACTCCTCCAGGGATTCGGATCCGCAAAGCAATGGCAGCAAGGGAAGCTTCTGACATTCGGAACAGCTGCGTTGGCCCAGTTTGAGCTGCTGATCAGTCAGTTGGGGAATACAACCAAGGTGAAGCTGGCATCCGTACTGACACGATGCTTTGACTTGCAACTTGCCAGCAAATTCGTTTGTGGTGCCGCCATCATGCCTATGACAGATACTGCATTTAAACGAATGATCACTAGTACTAGCCCTGGCAATATACATGTTCGTACCTGTATTCGTGACTGAGTTACTGTCATAAGACAATAAACGGCAAAGCAAGTTCCTTAGCAATTGAGCCTGAAAAACCTCCATTTTTTTCTTGCTCGCAACAAAACCTCAACAGGCCCTGAGGCTCCTGCTTAAAAGCCTCCCTATTAATGGAAGCTTGTCAGCTTCCACCTATCCAATTACTATGCTTCTGTCGTGTTCCCCATAAATAAGACTAAGAACAAACAGGGTCCTTGCATGAAACGTCGTAATTTATTGTCCTCTTTCGGGGTCGCTGCCGCAGTGGCAGCACTGGCAGGCTGTGGCCAGGGTGAACAACCGCAGCAAACCACCAATACCGAATCAGTAGCACCAGAAGCTCAAAAAGCCATTGAGTGGAAGCTGGTGACTTCCTGGCCAAAAAATTTCCCGGGTCTGGGTATCGCACCTGAGCGCTTTGCCGAGTCCGTTAATAAAATGAGTAATGGCCGACTGACTGTCAAAGTGTATGGCGGTGGTGAACTGGTACCACCACTGGAAGTCTTTGATGCCGTATCCAGCGGCACGGCGGATATGGGGCACAGTGGTGCTTATTACTGGAAGGGTAAAGACCCGGCCACCCAGTTTTTTACTGCCGTTCCCTTTGGCTTGAACGCCCAGGAAATCAGCAGCTGGATTCACTATGGTGGCGGGCAGGCGCTCTGGGACGAGGTGTATAAACCATTTAATGTGAAACCGATGGCCGGTGGCAACACCGGGGTTCAGATGGCGGGCTGGTTCAACAAGGAGATCAACAGCCTGGATGACCTGAAAGGTCTGAAAATGCGCATCCCGGGTATGGGCGGTGAAGTACTGCAGCGCCTTGGCGGGGTACCTGTAAATATCCCCGGTGGTGAGCTATTTACGGCACTTCAGACCGGCGCTATTGATGCGACCGAGTGGGTCGGCCCATACAATGACCTGGCCTTTGGTTTCTATAAGGCTGCTTCTTACTATTACTACCCGGGCTGGCATGAGCCAGGCAGCATGATGGAATTCACCATCAATCTGGATGCATGGAATAAACTGCCAGAAGACCTGCAAGCCATTGTCAAAACGGCAGCCCGCGCAGCAAACCAGGACATGATTGATGAGTACACCGCACGGAATAATGCGGCGTTGCAACAGCTGGTGAATGAGCACGGGGTAACCGTGAAACGTCTGCCGGATGACGTACTTGCTGAACTGAAAAAGGTGGCTGATGAGATTACTGAGGAAGTTGCTGCCACCAGCGATGTAGCTGGACGGGTTTATCAATCGTTCAGCGAGTTCCGCGAGCAGTCCAAGGCTTACCACAGTATTTCTGAAGTCGCTTTTTATGAAGCCCGCTCTTTTGAGTAATTGACAACGTTCTCGCCGCAATGGACGCCACCGTCACCCTGTGACGGTAGCGTCATCGCCTCTGACCCAACGGGTAAATTTCTCAGGGCAACAAATCCCATTTTCTCCAACGCTGGAATCAGAGCACTGACCTGATCATCCAGCCCTGTATGCATAAAGAGATCGTGTGGTGCTGACTCTGCATCAAACCCGGCCGGGTCCAGCAGGCTAACAACCCTGCGGGCAATAGCAGAGCCTGAGTCGATCCAGTGAATGTCGGCAGATACCTGCTGCAACGCTGTTCTCAGCAAAGGGAAGTGGGTACAGCCAAGAACTACCACATCCGGTACCTGTTCTTCGGCAAAAAAAGGGCCAAGAATCCGGTGCAGATCGTGCTCTGAAACCAGCTCACCCCGAAGGTGCTGTTCAGCCATCTGTACCAATTCGCTGGAACCCACTCTAATCACCTGACAGTCCCCGGCAAAATCATCAATCAGCTGGTCGGTATAGCTGCGGGCAATCGTGCCAGGTGTCGCCAGAAGCCCGATGCAGCGTTTTTTTGAGTACTCACTGGCCGTCTTGATGGCTGGCACCACGCCAACAACGGGGAAATCCAGCTCTTCGCGTACCCTGGGCAGAGAGATGGTACTGGCGGTATTGCAGGCAATAACGGCGAGCGAGGGATTAAACTGTTCGGCTAACGTATTCAGGCAGAGGCTGGTACGCTCAATCACTTCCTGCTCGGGCTTTGGGCCGTAGGGAAACCCCTGAGTATCGGAACAGTAAACCACCGGAGCATAAGGTAAAGCCTGCTTTATTTCCTGATAGATACTGAGGCCGCCGACACCGGAATCGAAAATAACGATCGGCTTTACCTTTTTATTCACGGCTGTTTTCACAAGATGTTTCCACAAAAATGGTTTATTCAGCTTTTGACCATCAACAGAGTGATGAAGTTTCTCCAACCGCCATTGATGACGCAATAAGCGTTGTTCCCCATTAATAGTAAGTCTGTGAGACGGTAATCTGAAGGTAATGCATTATCTTTGGTCACATGCCGCCCTGCAACCAGCCTGCATCGGGACAACTCTGCGGGTGAGGGAGGGAGAAAAGCAAGAAGGATGGGGAGAGACCTCCCCCGAAGGGGCTTAAGACGCTATAACTAACGTCTGTCATTCAGCCAGAGACTCTAGCAGTTGAAGATCCTTATCAATTTGTACTGCCATTGCTCCGAGTGTGGTGAGGTCAAGTCTATCTTGACTGAAGACCGTTTCAGGATTCTGGATACCATCACCCATTTTTTCCACTTTTTGCTCACCCTCCATACGGTTTATAACCGGTCTCATATTCAAGAGTTTTGGCTCAAGCTCGCTCTGTTGAGCCAAAATAGCCTCCCCTAATTGATCCCTGACATCCTGGGGTATCTTGCTGAGGATATCTTCGCAACCAATGAGACTGCCGCCGTGTTGCAAAAAGGCTTTTGCCGCCTCATAGTTGCCGGAGCTTAACGCATAATGAACGGGTGTGCCTGAATGACACCACCAGCCTGCCTCATTTAACTCGCCCTTGTGGAGATTATCATCGATATAGTCGCTCATAGCAGCATCCTGAAATACCGGGACCGTATAGAAACTTCTGGGAGCGATTTTATCGGCGGTGCACAGCGCGGCAACCATCTCAGGACTGCCGGATTCTGCCAGGGCATAAAGCAGGGGCTTATTGTTGACTGACAGTTGCTGTATAGGTTCCTGCAACAACTTTAGTTCTGATTGCCGATTATTTTCCACACATCTCTGATTATGTTCTACCACTTCATCCTTCATCGCCTCAAGATGTTTGGTAAAATCCTCGACATTATTTTCCTTCAGTACCTTTGAGATGTCTGCCGCTCTGGCGGACTGACCGCACATCCTGTTATTGATGCTGCTGGCGATCCCTGAGATTGCTTTGGTAATAGTCCAGGCACTTTTATCACTGTGAACCGCTCCACCGACTCTCGGAACATGCTGTTGACTGGAGGTCTCACTTATTGTTCTCCCATTCCAACTGCCCTCTTTGCCGATTTTGCCGGATTTTTCCGGAAATTCGCCTTCTTGTTCAGGGACTTTTGGTGGGACATTCCCGGGTTTATGTAGTCCATTGGTGTGGAAGGTCATAATCAAATCCTTTTTTAATCAATCCTCGATTAACTTTAGCTAAAGTGTGATTCCGTTACTGTTACTGGTAAATCCATATCTCTTCTGGCCCTGTAAACCATTGAAAAAGAGCAATGGAAATTCTCTCTTTTCCGTAGTACATAAGCAGCCTTGAATCCTGTCACAGGAGTAACGCTATGAATCACAGAGCTTTTCAGGATCAACTGGCTCAGTTCCCGGCTAATGCTGCGGATATCCTGCAACAGTTGATTCACCAGCAGGGCTGTCTTGAGCCAGAACAAGTGAATGAGCTTCAGGGCTTAATGGAGGTGCCATCGGAGCATCTTCTTAAAGCACTGCTTCCTCTCGCTGCGGCCATGAGCACCTGCCCGATCTCAAATTTTTCCGTAGGGGCGATTGTTGAGGGCTTTCGACCGGAAGGACAAGGGCCGGTCTATCTGGGTGCAAACCTTGAAATAGCCGGGCAGCCTCTGAAAATGGCTATTCACGCCGAGCAGGCAGCTATCTGCAATGCATGGCACCAGGGAGAAACCCGACTGCGCCGTCTGATGGTCAATGAAGCCCCCTGTGGGCACTGTCGACAGTTTATGAACGAACTGAATGGGATCGATCAGGTGGATATTCTGGTCAGTCAGCTCAATAGTGATCAACAGCGGCACTATAGGATTTCAACCCTGCTGCCAGACGCCTTTGGCCCCGGCGACCTGAAACAAAGCACTCGACTAATGAGCCCATCGCTGCTCTCCTTCGAGAGCCCGGACCCTGCTGATAAGCTGGTCAATGCAGCAACAGAAGCGGCCCGCCGGAGTTATGCGCCTTATTCTGGCTGTCACTCCGGTGTTGCTCTTCTTATAGATAATGGAGATATCATTTCTGGTAGATATGCTGAAAACGTAGCCTTCAATCCGGGAATGACCGCCGTAGAAGCCGCCCTGGTTAATCTCCGCCTATCCAGCCTGACCAAAGCACCGGGTAAGATTATTGACGCTGTTATGGTTGAAAACCAGGCCTCTATCTCTCATAAGGCCATGGCAGATTCAATCATTAGTCACACAGGAACAGAATTACGCTATTTCGTTGTATAAACTTATAGGAACTCATTGAGCAAGGAGGCCAGATTGTGAGTTCCGGTTACAGAATTGATTCATCATCCTCACCCCATCTTGACTACGGCCAGGGCAATGGCGACAGTACGGGTCACAATGAAAGCAGTGCAAATGCTTCCTCTACAGACCACAAGTCTTACATTGACCGCTCAGGCTCCAGAAAGGGTCGGGATAAATCTCTGGAAATGCGTAAAGCCCGTAAAAAAAACCGGCGCAAAAAGAAAAAAATCTCTGAGAGAAATACCAAAGAGTTTAATGATGGCCAGACCGATGAGTGAAGGCCATCACCAGACTGCCGTTAACGTCCTCTCACAATAATCCCTTCTCAGCCAATAGCATCTTCCCCTCTAAGGGCGACCCCGGACACTTCATTTGACTAATTCCATTCCCGGTGAAAAGATCCTGATCGGGAAGATAAATGGTGTGCGCTGCTGCACGGGTTTATGACGCTTACATACAATGCTTGCTTATGAAAAGAACAGACGCTTCCGGACAAAGTGATGACCAGCAACACTACGATGTACTTATTGTCGGTGGAGGTATGGTGGGTGCCACGATTGCCTGTGGCCTCGGCCAGCAGGGAATAAGGGTTGCCGTATTTGACCAATGTAAGCCATCGCCATTACCGGCGGAAGCACTACCCGAATTGCGAGTATCTGCACTAAGCACTGCATCGGAGGAAATTCTTCGCCAACTGGGCGCATGGCCACATATGCAGTCCATGCGTATGACGCCGTATCGTCGTATGGCGGTCTGGGAAAAACTGCACTCCCCTTTCGGCAAAGAGATAGATTCAAGAGCCAACCGGGTGATGTTTGACGCCAGGCTGATTAATCACTCGCAGCTGGGTTTTATTGTTGAAAACCGGGTGACTCAGTCAGGTCTGTTAGAAGCCATCAAATCCTACCCATCCGTCTCTTTTTTCTGCCCGGTCAGTATTCAAACCATTCATACCTCTTCGACGCCCCCGGTGATTGAGTTGTCCGATGGTCGTCGCTTTTCCGGTGATCTTTTAGTGGGGGCAGACGGTGCTAACTCACGGGTTCGCCAGGCTGCCGGGCTGGCCATGAACCAACGGGACTATGAGCAGCGATGCCTGGTGGCAACAGTGGAAATTGCCGGTGGTTGTCAGGACATTACCTGGCAGGCCTTTACCCCGACAGGCCCGGAGGCCTTTTTGCCACTGCCGGATATTAACGGCAGAAGTTACGGATCGATTGTCTGGTATAACCATCCGGAGAAAGTTCGGGAACTGCTGGCACTGTCCAAAGAGGCCTTCATTGAAGCGCTGGCAACCACATTTCCTGCTGAACTGCCTGATGTTATTCAGCTCCATGAGCGTGGTGCTTTTCCTATTGCCCGCCGCCATGTTACTGAATATTTTCGCCAGGGGGTCGTGCTTGCCGGCGATGCCGCTCACACGATAAACCCCTTGGCAGGACAGGGGGTAAACCTGGGTTTGCAGGATGCCGCCTGGCTGATTGAAATTCTGGTGGATGCCTTGAGGGCCGGTGAAAACCCCGGAAGCACGGAGGTTCTTGCCCGTTATGAACAGGCAAGGCGAAGCGATAATGCCTTGATGATGAATACCATGGATGCTTTTTACCATACCTTCAGTAATCAGAGTAAACCGCTGCAGCTTCTGCGAAATCTCGGCCTGACTCTGGCTGGCAAGCTGTCACCCGCGATCAACCAGGTGATGAAGTACGCCATGGGACTTTCTGGCAAACAGCCCAGGCTGGCCACTGGAAAAAAACTATAAATCCAACATTGGTCTTGTTGTTATGGTTTGCGGTGTGTTCAGCGCCTTGACCTCAGAACAGATGACTCGTTTACCTGTCCCAATCGGTAAATTGCCCTGACTGGTTTATTGATCATTATCAGGTTTTGCCGATTACCAGCATGACTGAAAAACAAAAATAACACAGGAAGAAAGCTTCTATCTAAAGCACGCTCATTGTGCGACTGCCTCCTGGGAGGCTGTCCGAGAATAGACTGCCCTACTGCGGTGGCAGCAATTGTTATGAAGGATTGATTTCAAGGATGATCATGGCTAATACCCCCTTTTTCATCGTCTTAAGTCTGCTGTTTTTGCTGGCTGGCTGTGATTTTTCCGAAGACTCTAAGAATCGGCCTGCTTATGAACAGTTCCAGACGGGTGAAAACATGCCTGGTGGCGCTGCTTCTGTTTGGGTTTCCGGGTTTAATACCATTGCCAAGCCTTCAGCCAATATGCCGGTATTTAACCGTTTAAACTTTCATAAAGGCAATGCGCTGTTCCGCCAGGACTGGCAACCGGAATCCGGGGATGATCTGGCTTCGGATGGGTTAGGGCCTCTGTTTCATACCGCCAGCTGCAGCGGTTGCCATATTCATGATCGAAGAGGGCATGCACCAGAAGATGGAGAGGTTACCGATGCATCGGTTCTGGTTCGGCTCAGCATTCCCGCCATCACTGATGAGCAGAAGAGACGCTTGAAAAAATCAGGCGTGATTCCTGAGCCTACCTACGGTGGACAGCTGCAGGTTAATGCCCTTGAGGGTGTAAAGCCTGAAGGGAGGGTCAGGGTTACCTTTGAATATTTCAAGGTAGCCTTTGCGGATGGTCATCAGGTTGAGCTTCGAAAACCGATATTCACCATGGAAAACCTTGGCTATGGTCCCATGGCTGAAAACACCATGATATCCATGCGGATTACGCCGTCAATGATTGGCATCGGTCTGCTGGAAGCCATTTCCGAGAAGAGTCTGCTGGCTAATGAAGACCCTGAAGATCAGGATGGTGACGGTATTTCAGGCCGGGCCAACCGGGTCTGGGATATCCAGAAGCAGAGAACATCCATTGGCCGGTTCGGTTGGAAAGCAGGGGTTCCAACTCTGCGACAGCAGTCGGCTGCGGCATTCAACGGGGATATGGGGCTGACCACCAGCCTGTTCCCGGATGAATCCTGTACTGAGTGGCAAAAGGATTGCCTGGCGGCTCCCAGCGGTGCGGCACCAGATGTGTCTGACTTTGTTCTGGATAAAGTGGTATTTTACAGCCGTAATGTGGGGGTTCCTGTTCGCACCAATGCCAAAAAGCCAGAGGTGCTAAAGGGCAAGAAATTATTTAATGAAGCGGGTTGCGCGGGCTGTCATCAACCCAGTTTCCGAACGGCTTCCATGGATGTTCAATCGGAAACCGCCATGACCGTTATTGAGGAGGAACAGGCTAATCAGCTGATCTGGCCTTACAGTGATTTTCTTCTGCATGATATGGGGGAGGGGCTTGCTGATGGGCGTCCGGAGTTTCTGGCCACCGGGAGAGAATGGCGCACACCGGCGCTCTGGGGTATTGGCCATACCCAGCTTTTGGATCGAAGAACCGGCTTCCTGCATGATGGTCGCGCCAGAAGCTTAATGGAAGCTATCCTCTGGCATGGCGGTGAAGCAAAACAATCCCGGGGCAATGTGTTAAAGATGAATATCCGTGAGCGCAAGGCCCTGGTGGCTTTTATCGAATCTCTTTGATTTCTGCCAATGTGGTTAAAAAATCTTATTGTGATAACACCATAACTTTTAGAACAAGAAAGATACTTGTTATCATGATGGATTTATTATCAGAGTCCTGACACAGGTTTAAGCATGGCGGAGCAGATCATTATTGGCGACGATGGAGTTGAGCGTCAGTCCCTGAGAGCGTATACCGAGAACGCGTACCTGAATTACTCCATGTACGTCATCCTGGATCGTGCCCTGCCTCATATAGGGGATGGCCTCAAACCTGTCCAGAGACGCATTGTCTATGCAATGAGCGAGCTTGGCTTGAAAAATACCGCCAAGTTCAAAAAGTCTGCCCGTACCGTGGGTGATGTGCTCGGTAAGTTTCATCCACACGGAGACAGCGCCTGCTACGAAGCCATGGTGTTGATGGCACAACCTTTTTCCTATCGCTACCCACTGGTGGATGGACAGGGCAACTGGGGCTCGCCTGATGACCCCAAATCCTTTGCCGCCATGCGTTATACCGAGTCCCGTCTCGCTAAATATGCTGACTCATTACTGGGGGAGCTCGGCCAGGGAACAGTGGACTGGGTACCAAACTTTGACGGAACACTGGAAGAGCCATCCATACTGCCAGCCCGCTTACCAAACCTGCTGCTGAATGGTACCACCGGTATTGCTGTCGGGATGGCAACCGACATTCCACCGCACAATCTGCGTGAAGTGGCCAACGCCTGTATTCACCTTTTGGAGAACCCAAGGGCCGGTGTTGCCGAGCTTTGTGAACATATTCAGGGGCCTGATTTTCCAACGGAAGCTGAGCTGATTACCCCTCGGTCAGACCTGATCAAAATGTATGAGTCGGGCAGGGGCTCTTTACGAATGCGCGCGGTCTACCAGCAGGAAAGTGGTGATATTGTGGTGACGGCCCTGCCACACCAGGCATCCGGAGCGAAGGTTCTGGAGCAAATCGCAGCGCAGATGCAGGCCAAAAAGCTGCCAATGGTCGCTGACCTGCGGGATGAATCCGACCATGAGAATCCGACTCGTCTGGTGATCGTTCCCAAGTCCAACCGGGTAGATACCGACAGCCTGATGAACCACCTGTTTGCCACCACTGACCTGGAAAAAACCTACCGGGTTAATATGAACATGATCGGTGTTGATGGACGCCCTCAGGTTAAGGCGCTCGACAAAATGCTGGGCGAGTGGCTTACCTGGCGGAGTGAAACGGTACGTCGCCGTTTACAACACCGGCTGGATAAAGTACTCAGCAGACTTCATATTCTTGAAGGTTTGATGATCGCCTTTTTGAATATTGATGAAATTATCGAAATCATCCGTACTGAAGATAAACCCAAAGTTATTCTGATGGAGCGCTTTGGACTTTCTGACATTCAGGCCGAAGCCATCCTTGACCTCAAATTGCGACATCTGGCCAAACTTGAAGAAGTAAAGATTCGCGCAGAGCAGGACGACCTGGAGCGGGAGCGCAATTCACTTGAATTGACCCTGGGATCAGAAAGACGTCTTAAGACGCTTATAAAAAAAGAGCTCAAAGCGGATGCTGAAAGCTTTGGCGACGATCGTCGTTCTCCCATCGTCGTAAGATCTGAAGCCCAGGCATTATCACAATCAGATCTGATGATTTCTGAATCTGTCACCATCGTACTGTCAAATAAAGGCTGGGTACGCTGCGCCAAAGGTCATGATGTCGATCCATTGACGCTTAATTATAAATCTGGCGACGGCTATCGTTTATCTGCAAAAGGGCGGAGCAACCAGACTTCAGTATTTCTCGATTCTACCGGGCGAGCCTACTCCGTTCTGACCCATACGCTGCCTTCGGCAAGAGGGCAGGGTGAACCATTAACCGGACGAGTCAACCCTCCCTCCGGCGCAACCTTTGAAGGTTTGTGTGTTGGTGACGCCAGTGATTGTTATCTGCTGGCCAGTGATGCGGGTTATGGTTTCATTGTGCAATTTTCCGATATGGTCAGTAAAAACAAGGCTGGAAAAACCCTGCTGACACTGCCCAAAAATGCCCATGTACTGACACCAATACCCGTAAGCGGCAACAACCCGATGCTGGCCGCCATCACCAATGAAGGGCGAATGTTGGTATTCCCATTGCAGGACCTTCCCAAGCTTGGCAGGGGGAAAGGCAATAAAATTATTAATATTGCCTCTGCCCGTGCAGCCGAGAGAAGTGAGCTGATGACTCAGCTTGCCATCATCAATGACGGTGATACGCTGACACTCTTTGCGGGCAAACGCCATGTGACTCTGAAAACCACAGACCTTGAGCATTATCGTGGCGAGCGGGGAAGACGTGGCAACAAGCTTCCCAGGGGTTTTCAGAAAGTGGATAAGGTTGAAGTGATGTCTGCAGGGTAACCTGCAGAATTATTCAGCGTCTTTTCGGATAAGCCTTTCAAGGCTTATTCCGGTGACCTTCCCCCATGGAAAAATGTGATGACTGAAAGAGCATTATAAAAGTTTATTTTAGTTATTGATTCCACAGCCGCCCAGTATCATCTGGCAGACACTTTCGGTATAGGCTTCCACATCCTCGGCATCCAGGTCCTCTTTACCCAGAACAGAAGCAACCTGGGGACCATAGTCGACGTAGTATTGAGTCGTTGCCCAGATGGTAAATAACAGATGAACAGGGTCAACCGGTCTCATCTTACCCTGGGCAATCCAACCATTAATAACCTCGGATTTTTCCTGAATCCAGTCATTAAAAGGCTGTAAATGCTCTTTAATATGCTGCCCTCCATGCAGTATTTCACTACTGAATATGCGGGATGCATTTGAATGAGCCAGAACATATTTCATTTTGGCCCTGATAAATTGTCTTAATGACGTTTCAGGATCATCATCCGGGTTGAGGCCACTGAAAACAGACTGCCATAGCTCCATGATGTGATTGAGCACCGCACCGTACAGCTCAACCTTACTATTGAAATAGTAGTGCACATTCGCTTTTGGCAAGCCAGCCCGATGGGCAATATCGCGAATAGACGCTCCCTTAAATCCGCTGGCGACAAACTCATCTTCTGCGGCTTGAAGAATAATTTGAATGTTTTTCTGCCGGACCCGACTATTTTTTAATCCTGCCTGATCTGTTTTTGAGGGTGATGGTTGCATACTGAATACCGTACCTTGCATTGATTATACTCGATTTGAATATAGACAAGGGACGGGCTTTTTCCACGGCTTAATAAAAAACGACAGTTTTCAAATAAAAAATACTGTCGTTTTTATTAAACTATATGAATTTTCTACTGTCGATGTGATTAAGCCTTATCAAGATCTCGGCGCATATGCAAAGACATCAGAGTGAATATTTTCCGCCTGGAAATTTTTTGCTACCAGTGCATCAAACGTTGCATAAACCATCTGCGGAGATCCGCTGATAAAGACTTCACTGCCAAGGATAAGGTTTTTGTCGTCTATGACCGCCTCAAACAAAAGCCCATGACGCCCCTGCCAGCCCGCTTCTTCAAGCGCATCACTGACCACCGGGTGGTAGTGAAATTGGGAAGAAGCCCAGTGAATGGGAAGATTAGGCATATAAAACCCTTCTGGCGAACGAGCCCCCCAGTACAGGTAGATATCTTGATTTCCGGGCTTGCTCAGTGAGAACTCAATCATGCTTTTCATCTGGGCAAACCCGGTACCCGCAGCGATAAACACCAGTGGTTTATCCGGAACACTTTCAAGAAAACACTGGCCTTTTGGCATTCGGATTGAAATGCTCCCCTGCTCAAGCTCATTGAATAGCTCAATGGAATTAGCGCTGGAAGATAACTTTTGAATATGTAATTCCAGCTCCTTTTGGCCGGGAACCGGAGGACTGGCTATTGAGAACGCGCAGGCTTCACCACCTGCCAGGAGAATCTCAAGGTACTGCCCTGCCCGATAGTCCGGGAAATAGCCCTGATGAGGCTTGAGGATGACACGGTAAATACCTTCCGATAGCAATTGAAGATTTGCAACCTGGCAAGACTGGGTGGAAACTTGGTTGATCTGCACGAATACCGCTACCTCTTACGCTTAAAACTTCAGGAACCCCGGGCTTCCTGAAGCTATATGCCAAATTAAGTGTTACTTATCAATGCCAAGCTGATCCCAAATAGCATCAACCCGATGTTTAATGGTATCTGTCATCGAAATGGCTGTTCCCCACTCCCGACTGGTTTCACCTTCCCACTTGTTGGTGGCATCAAAGCCGACCTTTGATCCCAGCCCGGCAACGGGAGAAGCAAAATCCAGGTAATCAATGGGCGTGTTGTCAATGAAGACTGAGTCTCTTTTCGGGTCCATGCGGGTAGTCATTGCCCATATCACATCATTCCAGTCCCTGGCATTGACATCATCATCGGTCACAATCACAAACTTGGTATACATAAACTGTCGCAGGAATGACCAGACACCCAGCATAACCCGCTTGGCATGCCCCGGATACTCCTTACGCATGGTAACGACTGCCAGCCGATAAGAGCAACCCTCTGGCGGTAAATAAAAATCAACAATTTCAGGAAACTGCTTCTTGAGAATAGGGACGAATATTTCGTTAAAAGCCAATCCCAGTATTGCCGGTTCATCCGGCGGGCGCCCTGTATAGGTGCTGTGATAAATGGGGTTACGCCGGTGTGTCACACATTCAACCGTAAACACCGGGAATGACTCAACCTCGTTGTAATAGCCAGTATGATCGCCGTATGGGCCCTCATCCGCCATCTCCCCGGGATAGATAAAACCTTCAAGGACAATCTCGGCACTGGCAGGAACCTGCAAATCATTCGTGCGACTTTTGGTTAACTCGGTTTTTCTGCCCCTCAACAGACCGGCAAACGCATATTCTGATAATGAGTCAGGGACCGGTGTCACAGCACCAAGAATGGTCGCGGGGTCAGCGCCTAAAGCCACCGATACCGGAAAAGGGGTATCCGGGTATTTTTTCTGCCAATCCCTGAAATCAAGCGCCCCACCCCGATGGGATAACCAGCGCATGATTAATTTATTCTTGCCAAGCAGCTGCTGACGATAAATGCCCAGGTTCTGGCGTTCTTTTTCCGGGCCACGGGTAATGACCAGGGGCCAGGTAATCAATGGTGCGGCATCCCCAGGCCAGCAAGTCTGAATTGGCAGCCGGGTTAAATCAATATCATCACCTTGCAGTACCACCTCCTGACAAGGTGCCGATTTAACCACCTTTGGTCCCATGTTCAGCACCTGCCTGAACAGCGGCAGCTTTTCGATGGCATCTCTCAAGCCTTTTGGAGGATCCGGCTCTTTCAGGTAGGCCAACAGCTCACCCACTTCTCTCAGTGCACCGATATCCTTCTGCCCCATCCCCAGGGCAACCCGCTTCTGCGTACCAAACAGGTTCGCCAACACGGGCATATCGAAGCCTTTGGGGTTTTCAAACAATAGGGCGGGGCCCCCTTTTTTCAGGGTTCGATCACAGATTTCAGTCATTTCCAGAACTGGGTCAACTTCAAACGTGATTCGCCTGAGTTCCCCCTGTTTTTCCAGCTGATCAATGAAATCCCGGAGATCCTTGTATTTCATGAATATTTCTTCTTTGGCTCTGACTTTTTCAGGCTTTGGCAGTTTTCTCCTGAATAGGGAAAACTACGTCAGTTGAAACAGATGATAAAGAGGTTATTGCTGTCTGATTGAGGATCGAATAACAGAAGCTTGCCTTTCACGGTCTTTCCACACCGCAAAATGAACAGACTGTAAGATCAAAGTCTGACCAGGTAATTGTGCAATGGTTCATAGGCTTGCAGGGAGCTTTTGCCTTATACCCCGCAGAGACTGTGATAGTGATCGATATCCTTATCACAGCCCTTCCTGGGGGAATAAAAATTACTTCCGTTTCATGGACTGGAAGAATTCTTCATTCGTCTTGGTGTGCTTCATACGGTCCAGCAGGAATTCAATGGCCTGAATTTCATCCATTGGGTGCAGGATTTTACGCAGAATCCACATACGCTGAAGCTCTTCTTCCGTGGTCAGCAGATCTTCACGGCGAGTGCCTGACTTGTTGATACCAATAGCAGGGAAGACCCGCTTTTCAGCCGCCCGACGGTCAAGGTGGAGTTCCATGTTACCGGTACCCTTGAATTCCTCAAAGATAACCTCATCCATCTTGGAGCCGGTATCAACCAGTGCGGTTGCCAGAATAGTCAGACTGCCACCCTCTTCAATGTTACGGGCAGCACCAAAGAAACGCTTCGGACGCTCAAGGGCATGAGCATCCACACCACCCGTAAGCACCTTGCCGGAAGAGGGAATCACAGTGTTGTAAGCACGGGCCAGACGGGTAATGGAATCCAGCAGAATAACCACGTCTTTCTTGTGCTCTACCAGACGCTTGGCTTTTTCCAGCACCATCTCAGCAACCTGCACATGACGTGAAGGAGGCTCATCGAAGGTGGAGGCGACCACTTCACCGCGCACGGAACGGGACATTTCGGTAACTTCTTCCGGACGCTCATCAATCAGCAGAACAATCAGGTAGCACTCCGGATTATTACGGGTAATGTTTGCCGCAATATTTTGCAGCATCAGTGTTTTACCCGCTTTAGGAGGAGAGACAATCAGGCCACGCTGACCTTTGCCAATGGGAGCTACCAGGTCGATAATTCGAGCGGTTAAATCCTCTGTTGCACCATTTCCCATCTCCATAGTGAGACGGTCCTGGGGAAACAATGGCGTAAGGTTTTCAAACAGGATTTTATTGCGGGCATTTTCTGGTTGGTCAAAATTGATTTCATTCACCTTGAGGAGGGCAAAATATCTTTCTCCCTCCTTGGGTGGACGAATTTTCCCGGAGATCGTATCGCCCGTTCTCAGATTAAATCGGCGAATCTGACTTGGGGAAACATAAATATCGTCCGGCCCCGCCAGATAGGAACTATCAGCGGAACGGAGAAAACCAAAACCATCCTGGAGAATTTCCAGAACACCGTCACCATAGATGTCTTCACCACTGCGTGCATGGCGTTTGAGTATGGTGAAAATTACATCCTGCTTCCTGGAACGGGCAAGGTTTTCGAGACCCATTTCATTCGCTATCGCCAGAAGTTCAGGAACAGACTTTTTCTTCAGTTCGGTAAGATGCATAACCAGTAGTGTGCGAATGTTAAATTGAAAGGTAAGTGGCCGTTGTCTTTGCAGGAAGATCAGAAAGTATTTGACTTATTATGATAAGGGACAGCTAAGTATTGATTGATGCCTGCGAGTGTTTATAACGGCTGCCCTGTCTGGGCCATATCCCTGAGGTCAGAAGATTCCTGACAGCCCTGTGTAATTACAGTCTATATCCATTTCTGGAAAATAATCAAGAATTAAGATTTCGTCAACTGAATTGATTTAAAAATTTAATCAAATGGCTATAAAAATTGAGGCCAGCCAAGTGGCTGTAACGGTCTGTCACAACCACCAATGACCAGCAATTACAGATTGCTATCCAAAAATGCGGTCAGCTGTGATTTGGACAGGGCACCCACTTTCGTAGCTTCTACGTTGCCGCCCTTAAACAACATCAGCGTAGGAATACCACGCACACCGTATTTTGGCGGGGTTGCCTCATTCTCATCAATATTCAGCTTGCAGACGGTCAGCTTACCGTCGTAGTCCTGGGCAATTTCATCAAGAACGGGGGCAATCATTTTACAAGGACCACACCATTCAGCCCAATAGTCAACCAGCACCGGACCTTCCGCCTTCAGAACCACTTCTTCGAAGGAGTCATCTGTCACTTTGACAATTTCGCTCATGGAATGGATCTCCTAACCAGGGTACTTAATTAGTACTTAAAAGTGTTTAAAGTAAACTCAGGAGCCTTGACCGAGGGCAAGCCAAACAGGCTGCCAAAAGATATCACCGGCCCAGAACTGACCTATTATGCCTGATTCATGGAATTTTGTGGCTTTTTTTTCTATAAAAATGCCATTGAGCATGGAGGCTTATAAGATTGCCATATGACACAGGCCTGTTTTTCAGTCATCAGTGTAGCTTTGCCCCGGGCACTGCAGCCAGTAGGATTTGTGTGCATAACTCGATTAAAGTTAACCTTTTGACATCGGTTATGCTCCGGTCTGCAACCCAGTATTGTCAGGTTGTTGAAACGAGCGTTGAAAGCACTGAAAAACATAACATTTTCAATATATTAGCTATGAAATATCATGACAAAACAAGGGCGTGAACAGTCCGGCAGCCTACCTCTGGTAGCCGCCATAGACCTTGGCTCAAACAGCTTTCACATGATCGTTGCCAGAGTGGATCAGGGTGAAATCCGACCAGTAGAAAGGCTGGGCAAAAAGGTTCAGTTAGCTGCGGGGCTTAACCAGCACGACGAGCTAACGGCTGAAGCAATGAAGCGGGGCTTCAGTTGTCTGGAACAGTTTGCCCAGTACCTCGCTGGCAATACCTTTCAAGCGGTCAGAGTCGTGGGTACCAATGCCCTGCGTAAGGCCCGGAACAGCGATGCTTTTGTTGACCAGGCCCAGTCTATCCTGGGCTACCCGGTTGAAATTATCGCGGGCAGGGAAGAAGCTCGTCTCATTTACCTTGGTGTTGCCCAAACCCAGTCCGATGATAATGAGCGCCGTCTGGTGATGGACATCGGTGGCGGGAGTACCGAGTTCGTTATTGGCGAACGTTTTGAGCCAAAGTTGATGGAAAGCCTGCACATGGGCTGTGTGGTCTTTACCGACCGCTTTTTTGGCACCGGAGAACTCACACCACAACGATTCCAGTCCGCTTATTACGCCGCACGACTGGAATTACTCAATATTGAACAATCATTTACCCGTTTGGGCTGGGTTGATGCCGTAGGGTCATCAGGTTCAATCCGTGCGGTCAGCAGCATTCTTCAGGCCATGGGGGAGAGTGATACCATCACCCGGGAAAATCTGGAGATGCTCAAGCTCAAAGTCCTGAAGTTTAACCAGATCGGCCGTGTTCGTTTTCCCGGGCTGAAGCCTGATCGTCAGGCGATTTTTCCAGCAGGCCTGGCCATTCTCATGGCAGGCTTCGATGCCCTTGGCATCGAACGTATGCATTACTCTGACGGTGCACTTCGGGAGGGTGTTCTGCACGACATGCTCGGGCGAGACCGCCATGAAGACGTTCGCGAGCGAACCATAAATGCCTTGATGAGTCGCTATCATGTTGATGAGCAACAGGCCTTCAGGGTCATGAATCATGCCCGGAACTGCTTTGCCATGACGGCTGATATCTGGGAACTGGGCGACTGTGATCTTGAGCTGCTGTCCTGGGCTGCGCGCGTGTGCCAGATAGGGCTTGATATCTCCCATACGCAGTACCATCGACATGGTGCTTACCTGATCGATAACTCTGACCTGATGGGATTCAGCAAAAGAGAACAGCAGCAACTTGCGCTGCTCGTCAGGGGCCACAGACGTTCCATATCCAAATCACTCCTTTCCACCTGGCCTAAGGCGGTATCACGCAAGCTGATGCGGCTGATTATCCTGCTGCGCATTGCCAATGTGCTGAGTCATGGTCGCGACGATACCTTACCGGAATATTCCATAAGCTTATCCGGCTCTACCATATCCCTGTTTTTCCCGGAAGACTGGTTAGAACAACACCCTCTGACCGAAGCGTACTTTGACTCAGAGCGAAGCTATCTGGCAAAAATAGGCTTCAAGTTACTGGTGGCATAGCAACGTACATAACAACGTGGTGAGGAACTAATCTGACCGCACAGTGTCAAAACAGTACGGACGAACTTTTCGGGTCTTTGACCTGACAGGTCGATATACGATCAGTGCTGTTCACTCAGCCTGCTTGATATAAATTCAGGATATCACTGGCTTTTCCAGCTTGCGTATAGCTTATGGAAACTGGTTGTCCCTATTAACTAACAGGTGTTTCTATGACTATTCCAGCTACCAGCACAACCCAGACCACTTTGGCTCATCCTGTCCAACAGCTTCTGGCGGAACAGCCAACAAGCCATTACACGACTGAAAGTTTTGGTAATCAGCCGGGGGCGGAGGTCCTGGCCAACCGGCTTAATCAATTGGGTGAAAATCTGAAAACTTTTCCTGCTTATGTACTCGCATACATGTGCGATAACTTCACCACTGCCTTTAATCTGCATTCAATCCTGGTTACAGAAACCAGCCAGTTGAACGCCATAAAAATCCTGCTGGCCGCTAACAACTGCACGGATCCGGAATCAATTCAGTTTTTTGCTGAGAAATTCCATGACATTCCAGACACCGAGCCCGGCGTGAGGTTAAAAGACACAGCGGCGGAAGACAATCTGCTGGAAATTACCCATCACGAGGGACACCAGGGTCAACCAACGACATTCAACCACTATCGACAACCATTATTGGAGCACTTTATTGTCTGTGCATTCCCGGAGCCAGAATATACTGTGCAACAGCAGACGCTGCTGAAAGATGCATTAACCCTGGCAGGCAGGCAGATTACCGGCAATTGGGGCTTCGGATGTCTGGATAAGCCATTACCCTATAGTGACTTTAACCGGGAAACCGTCGCCCACCTCGCTGCCTGTCTGAGCTACCCGAGGCAGCCTGAATGTGCCAAAGTGCTGGCTCAGATATACATGGGGATTCAGGAGGCGTTGTTCAATCCGAAGTCAAGTTTGTGCTTACTGCTGGAAGACAACCAGAATTGGCTCCTGATAGCACTGCTGACGGAGGACAGCGACAACCCGGCCACCCTGAGCAATGAAGCGGCCTTGATGTTATCACTGACAGCCAGTAAGGATCATCCGAATGCTAAGATATTGACGGATGAAATTGAGAATGAACTTGAGAGATTGATAGAAGAAGTTGGTATTTGTCCAACAGATCTGGGCCATTTTGCCGACGCAAATCTCGTGTTGAATTTCGCCGGGGCTGCCAAAAAAAAACAACTTGCTAATGACGACATCAGGGCAGCAGAGTTAGAAGTTATCCGCTTCGCTGACGAGCTTATGGGTGTGAAAATCCCCTTGGAGTCACTGCCATAATAGTTGTCGCTTCTCCCGAGTCTGGAAACCTGAACGAGGTCGGTCAGAAATATACGATTTCATTTGGTTAACTATTAGATCGAGACTCAAAATTAAGATCGATCTCTCGATATTCTTCTCGATCCCTGGTCAACATAATCACGGCTCCATCAATAAGACTGGTGCAGGCATCATGTACATGGGCACTGTCATTCATCAAAGAGCTGGCCATAAATGAGTCAACCTGGTTGGAGCGAATGAGTTCATTCAGTTTTCTGTGCATCTGCTCATCCTGCTCGCTCAGCTCCTGCTTTAACTGTTCCGCATGCTGACGAATATGATCATAATTACGTCGTACTCCCAATACATCAATAAGCTTCAGGACTGAGGCAAGGCACAGTCTGAGCTGGTTGTATTGGTGGCGTATCTGCTCATTATCCGAATGCAGGTAATGCCCCATATTTTTATAGATATGCTTGACATGTTTGATGGCCTGGACAAAGTCACGACAGGCAACTTTAAGCGCAAATAACTCCTGCACCTGCGCTCTGGGAAGATTCCCTTCTATGGCTCCTGAGTAGTGAATAATGTCCGCATAGATACCTTTGATGTGCCGGATATACAGCTCTTTTATGGTCCAGGGCTGATCATCGCGCATCCAGCTGTTCACCAGATCCGTCAGACTGTCCGACTCCCTCAGCTTGTCGCCGGTAAGATATATCCCATAACAGATCAGTTCGAGTGTATTTCTGTATAAGTGGTCACACTCCCGGGTCAGTGCTCTTAGCGCCGTATCCGGATAATTCAGTGTTGCCGGGGTTAAGTAGCGCGCCCGGTGAATGGCAGGATTATCCTCAGTGGCAAGATTCAGATGAGACTGCCTGTCAGGATCGACAAAAAGCGACTCCAGCCAACGGATAAGCAGCTGGAAAAAAGGAAGTTGAACGACTATTCCCATGACATTAAAGAGACTGTGGAACAGCGCAAGCTTCAGAGTGTAGTCATCTGCCCCGATCGGAAAAAATCCGGCAGTAAAATCCACAAGCACCTTTAACTGGGGCAACAAAAGAATAGCCAGAACAGCGGTGGCCACATTAAACGTAATATGTGCCACAGCCAATCGTTTCCCTGCTGCATTTGCCCCCATCGCTCCCAGCACTGCTGTTATGGTTGTACCGATATTTGAACCGATAGCCAGTGCTAACGCATTATCGTAAGTCAGCTGACCCGCTGCCAGGGCAGAAAAGGTGAGCACCAGTACCGCATTGGTGGACTGCATAATGATAGTGGCCAGAACACCAAAGAGTGTGAAGACCAAAATGCCCTGCATTCCTTCCATGGAGAAGCTGCTGAAATCAATCACAGTCTGGAATGCTTCAAAACCCTCTTTCATGTAATGAATACCAAGAAAGAGAAAGCCAATACCCAGCAAGATGCAGCCGAAGCCACTGAATGTTTTCTCCCGCTGACTCCTCAAAATCAAACCGAAAACGAGTAAGGGCATGGCATAGGAAATCAGCTTTAACTTCATACCATACAAGGCAACTAACCATGCACCGACAGTGCTGCCCAGATTTGCGCCAAAAATGATGCCAACGCCCGCAGTCAGCCCAATCAGGCCGGCACTGAGAAATGAAATAACAATAACGGAAACCAGCGAACTGGACTGCAGGACAGCGGTTGTGGTGATACCGAAGGCCAGACTTTTCCAGAGACTGTCAGTGGTTTTCTGAAGGAACGCCTCAAGCATCCCCCCCGTAAAGACCTTAAACCCCTTTTCCAGATAAACCATGCCCAGCAGAAAAATAACCACACCTGCCGTGATCACCTGAAGCTCTGAGCTAACCCAAAAGCCGTAAGTCAACAGCAGCAGTGCTGTTGGAAGAACAACGCGTCCGAGCATATTTAGTCACTTATCCAGGATAACCAGTAAGACCCATTCCCAATGCAGAAAATATGGGGCTATAGCGTCTGTTATCGACGGGTAAACAGGATCCCTCCAATGTATCTGATCTTCAATTAATCACCATCGGGAAAAAGGTTCAGCCCTGGCTGAAAAACGACGGGGCGAAAGAAAGGGTTTGGTCAAATATTGCAACATGGATGACAACAAAAAGCCTCATTGAGCCAAGGCTACGGCCCTGACTTACTCGATACAATCCAGCAAAGTATTTGAATAAAACATGTGCCTTATAACTTGATAAATAGAGGACAGTAACCGACTGCTAACAGGAGTAACCAGTAAAATGAAGAGCAGTATTTTATAAGGGTCAAACTCACCATTTTCTTGCCAATCAAACAAAATACATTACTTTTATTCATATTGAACGAGTAATAAGCAGAACCACTCTGTGAATTACCCTATACCTGCGTAACTGACAGGTAACCGTTCCAGTCTTAGGTTATAGATATTTGTCGACTTTCTTAATGTCCGTGTTGATGCATTATTTACCGCCTCATACGGTCAAAGGCTCCAGTAGATTGAGGGTATACAATGAAATTACTGGATGAGTTACATCATCGGCTAGGTAGTAAATCCCGGATTCGCTCACTATTCAAAGATGTCAGTGTTCAGGAGCTGGAAAAGATTCTGGACCGCCTGAAAGGGGTACATAAGGAAAAATTGCAATCCAGGGTTAAAGAGGATGCAAAACGACAGAAAAAAATGAAAGACATTGTCGCTATACACAAAGAAATGGCGGAACTTGGTATTACGCTCTCAGATCTGGACAACATTAACGACCCGGGAAAAACGGGAAAACGTCGACGAACTGTCACAAAGCATACCTTTCAATATGAAAATCCAGCCGGACAAACTGTGTACTGGGAGGGCTCAACCACTGGAAGACTACCAAAAGACTTTCAGGAGTACCTGGAAAAAACTCAGAAAAAGCGGGCAGAGTGCATTATTAAGTAAAGTCAGGATTCTGTGAAAATACCGCTTCCCATTTCCCCGGCATTGATCAGTTACAGCTGTTGCATGTGGATGACCATTGAACGAATCCAGAGTGTCAGGTCATCCATATCTTCAAGAGACAGTAGTAAAAGAGCCATATCAAGCGGGTCCAACTCGCCTTCATGTTGGAAGACTTCACCTTTGCAGGCTGAAATCCTATTCCGCAGTTCATCCACCGCCATCTTTACTTCCTGATTAACCTCCAGCAAAGCTCGGGATTGTTGTTTTCTAAATCCTGCGATGCCCAGGCGGTCCTGTTTTGCAACACCCGACTTCAAGCTATAGACAACGCTGGCAAAGTGTTGATTCAACCGTTCAACAGAACGCTGCAAATCTTCGGTAAGCCTGGGAGGTCGATACGTTAATCGCTCAGCCAGTCGGCAGATCAGGTGCGCCAGGTTATTCTGAGTCTGTAAGAGGGAGAGCACCAGCCCCTTGGGCTGCGCGGTCAATGTTGGCTGGTTGAGCCTGGCCAGAATTTCCTGCTCCAGTTTTTCCACAGCTGGCAGAAAATCAACAAGCCATTTCGCCCGCTCATGCCACTGGTCATCGGCAGTTAACCGGCTCTGCAACTGCCTGTTCAGTAACACCAGGGCATCCAGGATCACCTGTCGATGCTGGCTTAACGGCTTATAGGCAGAGCCGGAAAAAATACTGGTAAAGGTCGTAAGATCCATAACGATCTTATCGACTCAGAATATCACCGGATTAGGGCAGATTACGCACCAGCAGTGAGTGGGCATTTGGCAAAACACCGTCAGGCTTTGGTATTTTTACCAGGTGGCCCGATCCGGGAGCTACATCAATACGCTCACCACGACGATTTTCCAAACGCTCCAGATTGAACACATAGTTGCCTTTGGGGGTCATCAGCTCCAGGGTATCTCCCAACTCAAAGCGGTTTTTCACATCCACCGTTAGCTGCTGATCGTCAAAATCAACAATTTCACCGACAAACTGCTGCTTGCTTTCCCGGGAGTTACCAGTTTCATAATTCTGATACTCGTCGTGCACATGGCGACGATAAAAGCCTTCGGTATATCCTCTGTTGGCCAGATTTTCCAGAGTGTCCATCATGCCCATATCAAAAGGATTACCCGCTGCGGCATCATCAATGGCTTGACGGTATACCTGGGCGGTTCTGGCAACATAATAAAAAGATTTGGTCCGCCCTTCGATCTTGAGGGAGTGAATGCCCATCTCCGTTAAGCGACGAACATGCTGGACAGCCCTGAGGTCCCTGGAGTTCATGATATAAGTGCCATGCTCATCTTCAAAAGCAGGCATATATTGGTCCGGACGCCCCTTTTCCTGCAGCAGGAAAATAGAGTCAGATGTTACGCCAGTCCCCAGGGTTGGAGTAACCATCGCAGGGCTACTACTGACCGGAATCACATCACCGCTCTCAGTCTCTTTTGCCTCATGGGCCTGATACTGCCAGCGACAGGCATTGGTGCAGGTTCCCTGGTTCGGGTCCCTTTTGTTGATATAACCGGAGAGCAGACAGCGGCCCGAGTATGCAATACAGAGTGAACCATGAACAAAGACCTCAATCTCGGTATCAGGGCACTCTTCCCGGATCTCCTGAATCTCCTCCAGGGATAACTCACGGGACAGAATAATCCGCTCAACCCCCTGCCTGGCCCAGAATTTTACCGTGGCAAAGTTCACCGCGTTCGCCTGAACCGAGAGGTGGACTGGCATATCCGGCCAGGTTTCACGCACCATCATAATCAAACCCGGATCGGACATGATCAGTGCATCAGGCCCCATGGCAATAACCGGCTCCATATCCCGGAGATAGGTTTTCACCTTACTGTTATGGGCCGCGATATTGCTGGCCAGATACAGCTTTTTGCCCAGGGAGTGAGCCTCATCAATGCCTTTTTTCAGATTGTCCAGTTTAAAGTCGTTATTGCGGACTCTCAGACTATAGCGGGGCTGGCCAGCATAAACAGCATCTGCACCATAGGCAAAAGCAAAGTGCATATTCTTCAGTGTTCCCGCTGGCGAAAGGAGTTCCGGTTTCATCATGACCTACAGCTGATGTTCTTGAATGGCGCGCATTATAACAGTGCAACCACAATGCAACAGTAGTGAGAGCACACAGTTCCTAAGTGCAAAGCAGGGGATGGCAGGTTTTGATCCTGAGAGGAATATTAACAGAGGGGGGGATAGCGCAACAGAAGTGAGTGGCGGTCCGTATCAGTTTGCCTGATACGAACCAGAGCAAAGCAAACAAGATTTACTTGATCTTGTATTCCTTGTACTCAACGTGCTTGCGAACAACCGGGTCATACTTCTTGAACACCAGCTTGTCAGGCGTATTACGCTTGTTCTTGGTGGTGGTGTAGTAGTGACCAGTGCCTGCGCTGGAAACCAGCTTGATTTTCTCACGAATACCTTTAGCCATGATTTATGCTCCTGCTAAGTTAGCTGTCTCGACTTAAAAAGATTGACCGCTGGCGCGCAGATCAGCCAGAACGGCATCAATGCCTTTCTTGTCGATAATACGCATGCCTTTTGCAGAAACACGCAGGCGCACAAAGCGCTTTTCACTTTCAACCCAGAAGCGCTTGTGGTGCAGGTTAGGCACGAAGCGACGACGGGTTTTGTTCTGAGCGTGGGAAACATTATTCCCGGTAACCGGGCGCTTGCCGGTAACCTGACAAACCTTGGACATGTGGATGGCCTCTCAAACCGTCTCTTAAACCAAAATCACCAGCCATGAGGCCGGAAAACTTAACTGAATTCCAGTGTCTGCTTCGGGCAGATCTGCCCATGGTTACAGAGTCAAGAGACCTTCAAGACTCATCAGCAGCTACCCTCATACAAAGATCGGGCTTTATACCAGAATTGGACGCCGCTTGCAAATTCCATCAGGGCTACGGATTATGCTTAGCCCCCGCAAAATCAGCAATCCCAAGGCATTTTAGCTATTTCTCGACTATCTTGACGAGATGCTTGACGAAAAGCTTGACAGAAAAGCTCAACGAGAAGGTTGTCAGCAAAGCCAGGCTGACATTGTTAACGCAACCAGACACTGTTTAATCGGCTCATTGCCAATAGTGCAAACGCAATTTTATACAGCGGTATTGATCGATGTCACCCAAAAGTTGTCACTGCGTAATAACCACTGATACGACGGCACAGTGATCAATTTATTCTGGCCCATAAGCATTGACAGTTATGGCATAACCCGGCAAATCAGGTGAGACAGTTTGCCCTACTCAATTCCAGTGACAGAGGAATCTCATGGACCGCTTTACCGATTTTCGAGCCATCATCGTTAATCAGGTTCAATCGCTTCTGGCAAAGCGCATGTCAACCAAAGAATATGAGCAAATACAGGCGCTTGCTGATGCCTATTACCGGGGAGTTGCCAGTAAAGACCTGACCCGGATCAATACCGATGACTGCTATGGCGCACTCCTCTGCCTGTGGCAGTTTTTACAGACCCGGCAGCCGGAACAAATCAAGATCCGCGTCTACAACCCGGAACCGGAAACCCACCACTGGCACTCCACACACAGCATTGTTGAAATTATCACGGATGATATGCCCTTTCTGGTGTCTTCGGTGTTGATGGAGCTTGATCGTCAGAAAATCAAAGTTTACAGCCTGAATCACCCCACCCTTCGGTTAGAGAGGGACAGCACAGGTCAGCTGCTAGCCATCAGCACGCCACAGGCAGAAATGACCGAAGCCGTTATTCGGGTTGAAATAGACCGCCAACCGGAACAACTGGATTTAGAGAAGGTCGCGGCCGGTATCCGGGATATCGTTGCGGATGTTCATAAAGTAGTTTCTGACTGGGAGGCAATGCAAACCAGGCTGGATGATGCCATTCAATGGTGTCAAAGCCACCCTGTGCCATTACCGGATATTGAGCAGAAAGAAGCGCTTGCTTTTATGAAGTGGCTGAAAAAAGACAATTTTCTGTTCATCGGCTTTCGCTATTACGAGATCATCCATGGGTCAAACACACTAAGACTGCGTACCAACAGCAAAACCGGTCTGGGGACGTTTCGGGAGGCCCCCCATCAGCATCCGGTAGAGCAAGAGCTGTCCCCCTATATTGCCTCACAAATTCAGGCACCTGAGTTACTGGTTATCACCAAATCCACCAGCCGCTCAACGGTTCATCGACCCGCACACCTGGACTATATCGGGATAAAACAATTTAACGATGCCGGTGTAGTCACCGGGGAATGGCGTTTTTTCGGACTGTTTTCGTCAACCGCCTACAACGTTCCGCTGGATGATATCCCGCTGATACGAAAGAAAGTAGCCAGGCTTTTAAAAAGCAACAGCTGCCCGATAAACAGCCACCGGGGTAATGCCCTGCGCCACATTATTCATAACTATCCAAGGGACGAGCTCCTGCAGGCAAGTTTTGAACAACTTAAGGCCGTCATCAACGGGATTCTTGACTGCCATGAATTGCGGCAGTTGAAAGTATTCCTTCGTCCCGACCCCTATGACCGCTTTATTACGGTGCTTATTTACGTATCCAGAGATAATTTCAACACAGAACTTCGCTTACAGATGCAACAGATCCTGCTCAGTGAGTTGAGTGGCAACAGTATTGATTTCAATGTTCAGCTGTCGGAAAACCCAATGGCGCAATTGCAATTTACGGTGCATTGTCGTCATGCCAGCCAGCAGGATATCGAAGTTGAACGGCTGGAAGCCATGATTCATGAAGCGATGCTGAACTGGACTGATCACCTGCAACATGCGTTAAAAGAGGCATTTGGTGAGGCTTCGGGTAACCGGCTGGCACAATGTTATCTGCAGGCATTTCCCGCCGCGTACCGGGAGGATGTTACCCCCCGCCAGGCAGTAGCAGACATTCAACGTCTGGAATCGATAAAAGACAGTCATCAGATAAGAACCAGTCTCTACCGTCCGGTTACCGACCATTATCGGTGGCACTTTCGGGTGCTGGGTAAAGGCCCACTCCTGGCACTCTCAGATGTACTTCCCATTCTTGAGAAGATGGGTGTCAGGGTAAGCAGCGCAAGACCTTACGCCATCAACCCCTGCCGTCAGGAAAATGCCTGGGTGCTTGATTTCAGTATTGAGCCTGACGGCCATGATAACGCTCTGACAGTCAATATAAACACACCGGAAGTTGACCCATCAAGCCACTCCAACCTTGAAGATACCCATCTGCGGGAGCAGTTCCATGAGGTGTTTATTCGCACCTGGAAGGGAGAAATGGAGAATGACGGGTTCAACGGGCTGTTGGTTTCAGCCGGTTTGAACTGGGAGCAGGTTGTGCTCATCCGGGCTCTGTCCAAATACCTGATGCAACTGCCAGTGCCCTTCAGCCAGAGCTATATGCAGAAAGTGCTGAACAGTAACCCATCGGTGGTGCGTGAAATCGTAGACCTGTTCAGCATCCGTTTTTATCCGGATTTCCGTGGTGATCGCCATGACATGGCCAATGCCTGCTCTGACAGGATTTACCAATTGCTGGACAGTGTCGCCAACCTTGATGAAGACCGGATCCTGCGTCACTTTCTCAGCGTCATCGAGGCCATGTTGAGAACCAGCGCCTATCAGAAACAGGGGGAGCCAAAAGGTTATCTGTCGTTCAAACTGCAACCGGAAAAGATTCCAACCTCACCTCAGCCAAGACCCATGTTTGAAATATTTGTCTACTCGCCTCGCTTTGAAGGCATCCATATGCGCAGCGGGAAGATTGCCAGGGGAGGATTACGGTGGTCAGACCGGATGGAGGATTTCCGCACCGAGATTCTGGGGCTGGTCAAAGCCCAGATGATCAAAAATGCCATTATTGTTCCCCACGGGGCCAAAGGGGGCTTTGTCACCAAAAATCTCCCGGCCAACGGCTCCAGGGAAGAAATACAGGCGGAAGGGATTGCATGCTATCGAGCATTTATCTCCGGACTTCTGGATCTGACCGATAACCTGCAGGGCGGACACATCATCCCTCCTGAAAACGTCATTCGCTACGATGATGACGACCCTTATCTTGTGGTGGCAGCGGATAAAGGCACCGCCAGCTTTTCCGATATTGCCAACGATGTATCAGAATCCTATGGGTTCTGGCTGCGGGATGCTTTTGCCTCTGGTGGCAGCCAGGGCTATGACCATAAAAAAATGGGGATCACTGCCCGGGGTGCCTGGGAGTCGGTAAAAAGGATCTTCAAAGAGCGTGAAATCGATACCCAGACCCGGGATTTTACGGTCATCGGTATTGGTGATATGTCCGGTGATGTATTTGGCAATGGCATGCTACTTTCCAGCCATATTCGTCTGATCGCCGCCTTTAACCACCAGCATATCTTTATTGATCCTGATCCGGATATTTCAGTCAGCTTCAGTGAGCGTCAGCGCCTGTTCAATTTACCCCGGTCATCCTGGGACGATTATGACCGCAGCAAACTATCAGAAGGTGGCGGTGTATTCAGTCGCCAGCTGAAAAGCATTCTTTTGAGCAAGCAGGCCAGAACCGCACTGGCAACAGATAAAACCATCCTCTCACCCGCGGAACTTATTCAAACGATTCTGAAAGCGCCAGCGGATCTATTGTGGAATGGCGGCATTGGTACTTACATAAAAGCCAGCAGTGAAAACAATGCCGATGCCGGGGACCGGTCCAATGATAATGTCAGGATCAGCGCCAGCGAACTGAATACCAGCGCGGTAGGGGAGGGCGGAAATCTGGGCCTGACTCAGCTGGCAAGAATTGAGTTCTCCAGCAGAGGCGGCCTGATCAATACCGACGCTATAGACAACTCAGGGGGGGTCGACAGCTCAGACCATGAAGTAAACATCAAGATTCTGCTCAATCAGATGGTTGATGATGGTGATATAACCATAAAACAGCGTAATAGTTTACTGGCCAGTATGACGGATGAGATTGCCAGACTGGTTCTCAGGCATAACTTTTTACAGAGCCTGAGGCTAAGCCTGAGCCTGCAACAGAATATCCTGTTATTTAATGACCATCGCTTCCTGATCAGAAGGCTCGAACAGAAAGGGCGTCTTAACCGGGCTCAGGACGGCCTGCCATCGGATACAGAAATTAAAGCCAGGGTGAAAGCCGGTGAAGGGCTTACCCGGCCGGAAATAGCCATTCTTTTGTCCCACACCAAGCTGGAGCTGTTTGAATCCCTGGTCTCAGCCAATGTGGCTGACGATCCGACACTGGCAACAAAACTGCTGGACTATTTTCCATCACAGCTTCGTAACCAGTTCCCTGATCAGATCAGACATCACCCATTAAAAACTGAAATACTGGCGACCCATCTCAGCAACGAGGTTGGCAACCGGATGGGAGCGACGTTTATCGAGTATATCCATCAGGAAACCCGACAGTCGGAGCTTAATTGTGTCCGGGCATTTATGGCGATAAAAGAGATCTTTTCCATTCCAGCCATCTGGGATCAGTTTGAAAGCCTGGGTTTTGATGTCAAAGATGATATCCAGAGAATAGAACTGTTTCGGGTACAGCAGCATATCGAAAAAGCCTGCATCTGGTTGCTGAAGAATCATGGCAGCCCTATGGATATAGAGTCGCTTATCAGTAACTATAAACCGGGTGTCTGTGCCGTCAGTGGACAACTGGCGGAACTGCTGGGAGAGGAAGATTGCGCCTGGCTGGGTGGCAGGGTTACCCGGCTACAGGAAGCACAGCTGCCGCAAACGCTGGCGGAAACCTGTGCGGGCCTTCGGTATCTGTATTACGTACTGTTTATGGTCAGTGTGGCTAATGAATATCAATTTACCGTTACTGATGTGGCCTCTGTCTTTTTTGCCCTTGAGGATTACCTGTGCCTGCCGTGGTTAAGAGAACGTATTCGTCAACTGCCGGTTAACGACCTCTGGCAACGCAAGGCACAATCATCTCTGAAAGATCAGCTGGATCGAACCCTCAACGATAATTGTGTCCATGTTCTGACCCATTCACAGGGAAAGCCGGAAGAGCGCCTTAAACGGTGGCTGGAAAAAAATACTGAGCTGATTGATCGCTGGAAAGCAACAATCCGGGAAATACAATCCGCCAGAGAGCAAAACCTTGCCATGCTGTCAGTAGCGGTACAGGAACTGTCGCTTATTGCTTCAAGCTAGTGCTTTAATATCCATACATCTTCACACCATAAGCTGACATCTTCCATGTACATCTGCTGTCATCTGTTTGGAGGTAATAGGCCGCATAGATTACCCTGCATAGCAAAAAACCAGTACTCTGGTCACAAATTATCTTCCTGCATAAAGGGGTGTTTCAGTGCCTCCTCAAGAGTGATGCGTTCTGTAGGGCTTGATTCGATCAGCCTGCTGAACAGGTCCGCTGCATCCAAATCATGGTCACGCAACCTCCTGGTAATTAATGCCTGCTGTTTGCTGAGTTGGTTCAATACACAGCCTCCAGGATTGTGAAAACTATACTTACACTTTCTCAGAGTGTCAGGCTCAATCATTAGCAAAAAGGGGTCGCCCAAGACGAGTTGGGCAAGGATTACGCCTAGAGACCAGTTATCAGTTTTTTCATTTGATGTCTCAGCCCTTCCACAGGGAACTTTCCTGGGGTTTGGGTCATTGTGCAAAGAGAGATCGTAGCAACTAACAGTCCGGGCATTAATAAAGTGTAAAAGTTTTTCTGGAGCCCTATACTCTGCTGTTCCCATGTCATGGATCCAGCCTATGGTTCCTGCCGATGCAAAGTTGGCAATTTTAATGTCACCATTTGCACTGATGAATATGTTGTCAGGCTTCAGGTCATTATGAGTCAAGCGTGCATCGTGAATGGCTTGTACACCCTTTAGCATTTGTCTGAAAATAGACTGGGTACGGTGTTTGTCCGGGGCTCCATCCAAACCAGATAGAAAGTCCCGGAGGGTTGAGTCGAATGCCTCCGTTATCAAGTAATTCAAGGGGCTTTCTGGAGAAGATGTACCAATAAGCCTGGCAAGATATTCAGAACCCTTGCCAGTAAAAGAGAGAAGGCTACGGTTTATTAAATTTTCCTGTGCATAATCCACTGGGTCATTGATCACTTTCATGGTGAAGGGCTGGCCGTCCTCAGTTGTCATTCGGTATACAGGGTAAAATCCACCGGTACCCAGTTCCGAATGAAATCGAAAACCAGCCCTTTGTTGGCATGGCTTATCATAGGCCTCTCCTTGCCTGCCCTTATCATCACTGACTGCCTGGCATTCACCCTCTCCTGCTGAACAAGTATCGTCCTGTTTAAGAAAAGTCTGGTACCAGTGCGGATAATCAAGGCTTTTGAAGTGGGTATCCATAAAACGTTGGAAAGATTGTGGATCAAATAAACACTCTATACTGGTCCGGCTCACTGTCGGGTTATTGGTGTCAGTGGATTCAATAGCCTGTAGGAACGATAAACGGGCCTGTAGCGTATCCAATAGAACGGAGGTTATCCTGTGATCTGCAAGGGATGTTCTTGAATTACATTTCAGGTATTGATAGCCACTGGTCGCACAAAGCAGCACAACCAGGCTTTTTTTGTAATTGCTAACCAGCCAATGGGCAAAACGAGCCCCATATGCTGGTACTTCAATACTGCCCGATGGTGAGCTGGCGGGAGAGGTCGGTATACTTGTCTGGTGAGTATTGGGCAAAGCTTCCTGGTTAGCGTTGGTTATCATGTGGGACATTCCCGATGCTATTGAGAATCTTGATCAACGGTTTAATCGGTTGTCTATCCGTTAGCATTTTATTCGACAATAGGTTCAGGAGTGAGTTCCTGAATATCAATATTGGCTGATATCTCAATGTCAGAGCAGGGAAAGCACCAATACAGTTTGAAAACCTGATCGTTGCAGCCTGAAAATAGATAAATATTACGTTAGTTCAGTTTTTAGTGTTTCTTTATGTACGTTGGGGTGGTGTAAACGTCTAAACAGCGGTCAGAATCCTGAGACAGAGATAAAGAAATTAATCCGAAAAATACCGCCTCAAAAAAAAACGGTCATCAGGGGAAAATGACCGTTTCATCATGTCTCTATTGTTGCAACAACATCCAAAGTACACAGCAAGTAGATTGGCGATCCTGGTGACTCAGAAGTCTGTTGTCATGAAAAGAATCAACCCTGCCACTATAGGTTTTAACGGTCAACAAACCCCATTCTTTAGGCTCGGTTGGATAAAAATTCGGCAAAAAAAAGCCAGCATCCGGGGGAAGGATGCTGGCTATATAGCTTCGGCTACAGGGGAGCAGCCTACCACTCAAGTTACTGTCAACACAAAACACACAGTGAGCAACAAGAAACCAGAATCAAACTACTGACTTTTTCTCATCCTCATATACTCAGACAAGCAAAATTCCAAAAAGTTCCCTGAAAAATAAAAAAAATTTAAAAAAAAGCCAGCATCCTGAAAAGGACACTGGCTTTACACGATAGATGCGGGGAAACATATACCGCTTCAACATTAACAACACTTAACACACAAGGAGCAACTCATTTGAGACTCACTATATGAGACAAGCAATATGGTAATAAAGTTCCATCGTTTACAAAAAACTTACAAATGGTGACTACGCTGTTATAACACATAAAGCAGCTAGTGCATGGTTTCAATGAGTTTGATGTGTACAATCTCCGCTCAGGACGAACGGAGTTTGGAGGTCAATGAAGGAACCCATCAAATACATTGAAACCGTGTACTAATGGGCTTCATCCCAGTTATCCCCAATACCGGCTTCAACCAATAGTGGAACACTGAGCTGGGCGGCACTGGACATCTGCACTTTTATCCCTTCAACAACGGCCTCAACACTCTCATTGGCAACTTCAAGCACCAGTTCATCGTGGACCTGCATAATGACACGGGCATCAAGCCCTGACGCTTTCAGCCACTCATCAACCCTGATCATCGCCTTCTTGATAATATCTGCGGCAGTGCCCTGCATAGGTGCATTGATCGCTGTTCGTTCAGCACCCTGACGGCGCATACCATTTCTGGCATTGATTTCCGGCAGATACAGACGACGACCCAATATTGTCTCCACATACCCCTTTTCCCGTGCGAAGTTTTTGGTTGTTTCCATGTACCTTAAAACACCCGGATAACGTGCAAAGTAAAGGTCGATATATTCCTGTGCTGATTTCCTGGATACCCCCAGCTGTTTAGCGAGTCCGAACGAAGACATGCCGTAGATCAAACCAAAGTTAATGGCTTTGGCACTTCGTCGCTGGTCACCCGTTACATCATCAAGTGCTACGCCAAATACTTCAGCCGCCGTTGCCTTATGGATATCCAGCCCATGGGCAAAAGCATCCAGCAGACCTTTATCACCAGAGAGGTGTGCCATGATTCTCAGCTCAATCTGGGAGTAATCTGCCGCCACCAGCTGGTAACCTTCCGTTGCAATAAATGCCTGTCGCACCCGACGGCCTTCCGGTGTTCGAATGGGAATATTCTGCAGGTTAGGATCCGAGGAGGATAGTCGTCCAGTGGCAGTTACTGCCTGATGATAAGAGGTATGGATACGACCCGTCGCCCCATTAATCATCTGCGGAAGTTTCTCGGTATAAGTGGACTTGAGCTTGCTTAAGCTACGATGCTCAAGAATCAGCTTGGGCAATTCATAGTCCAGGGCAAGCTCCTGCAAGACCTCTTCGGCGGTTGATGGCTGCCCCTTGGGCGTTTTCTTGATAACCGGCAGTTGCAGCTTATCAAACAGAAGCTCCTGCAACTGTTTGGGTGATGATAAGTTAAATGCCTGTCCTGCCACATCGTGGGCCGCTTGCTCCAGTTCCTTGAGACGCTGGCCAATCTCCAGGCTCTGTTGTTTAAGCAGGACACCATCCACCAGGGCACCATGCCGCTCAATACGTGAAAGAATATCCACCAGTGGCATTTCTACTTCCCGGAACACCGCCGTCAACGAAGGCTCAGCCTGCAACTGCTCCCAGATGGCAAGATGGAGACGTAACGTAATATCCGCATCTTCTGCCGCATAGGGGCCCGCTTTCTCAAGCTCAATCTGGTTAAACGTCAGTTGTTTAGCACCTTTGCCGGCAATATCCTCATATTTGATGGTTTTATGATTCAGGTAATGCTCAGCCAGGGCATCCATATTGTGACGGGTGGCGATGGAGTTCAAACAGTAGGACTCAAGCATGGTATCAAAAGCGGCCCCCATGATTTGAATGTCATATCGGGCCAGCACGCTCTGGTCGTACTTAAAGTTCTGGCCTACTTTCTGTTTTGCCGGGTCTTCCAGCAAAGGCTTGAGTTTTTCCAGTACCCAGTTTCTCTCCAGCTGGGCTGGTGCTCCCAGATAATCATGGGCAACGGGCACATAAGCGGCCTTGCCGGGCTCAATGGCAAATGAAACACCCACCAGTTCAGCCACCATGTAATCCAGGCTGGTGGTTTCGGTATCGAACGCAAACAGCTCTGCAGATTCCAGCTGTGCTATCCAGTCAAGAAACTCGGTCTCTTCAGTAACTACAGAATACTCACCGGTAGCGCCTGATGCTTTTTCGTCAGCTTCATTGCTATCAGTAAAAGCGCCCTCTTTCTCCAACTCGGCAATCAACGTCCTGAATTCGTACTCTTTAAACAGCGCTAACAGTTGCTCTTTATCAAGGGGCTGCATTTCCAGACTTTCAATGGAAACCGGCAGTTCTACATCGGTCTTGATGGTGGCCAGCTGCCGGGATAACAATACAATGTCCTTGTGCTCGGTAAACTTCTCAGCGAAGTTTTTGCTCCCCCGAAAACCAAGCGCAGCCACTTCATCCAGCCGCCCGGCAATCTCATCGATACTGCCGATGCCATTGAGCAGAGCCAATGCTGTTTTCTGACCAACACCCGGCATACCCGGGATGTTATCGCTGCTGTCGCCCATCAATGCCAGATAGTCAATAATCAGGCTGGCAGGAATACCAAACTTACTTTCAACACCCTGTTGATCGGTATATGCATCATTCATGGTATCAATCAGCGACACATGCTCAGTCACCAGCTGGGCAATATCCTTATCACCCGTAGAAATGATGGTGTTGATCTTTTTCTCGGTTGCCTGTCTGGCCAGCGTACCAATCACATCATCCGCCTCAACACCTTCAATCATTAATAGAGGCAAGCCAAGCGCACGAACAATGTGATGTATGGGTTCTATTTGTGAGCGCAAGTCGTCCGGCATTGGTTTCCGGGTGGCTTTGTACTCGCTGTACAGGTCATGGCGGAAGTTTTTTCCCCTGGCGTCAAAAATGACTGCAACATGGCTATCCTGATACTGGCGCATCAGACTGCGCAACATGTTTGTCATGACCCGGATAGCGCCCGTTGGTCGACCATCAGCCGTGCGCAGATTGGCCCGCTCAGAAGCATGAAAGGCACGATAAAGGTAAGATGAGCCGTCGACGAGTATGAGTGGCGGCGTACTGGCTTGTTCTGACATGGATTACGGACTCACTTACGATTCTGGGTAACTGGGTATAGAATGCTTCTAGGAGGCTGACCGAGAATAGCGCCCGTAGCGAGGATGGCAGAAAATTGAGGATAAAAATTCCGTTTTGTGAGGTGAATAGCGGGGCTATTTGCCGAACAAAACGGAATTTTTAGACCAATTTTCTGCCACCGCAGTAGGGCAGTCTATTCTCGGTCAGCCTCCTAGCAGTTTAATGGTTTCCACCGCAATTATCATGAGGCTCCTGATGAAACCCTTGATAAAAAGAGCGCAGTTGGGTCTGGTTTTCTTACCCTTGTTTCTTTGTGGCTGTGCGACACAAAGTCCGGAAGGTTCAAAGCCGGAGCAGCCAACAGCCCATAGGGGCCAGAGAGCGGTTGTGTTTACTGATGAAGCCATTAAAAAGATTCCCAGACACCTGCGCCCTGAAGCGCTGGAGAACAGGGACGACACATCGGTAGTGATTCGAGCCGGTGATTCCAGAACTTATAAAGAGTACCGGGTCGGTGGCCAGCTTTATGCGATTCAGGTGATTCCCAAGGTAGGTAAGCCCTACTACCTGATTGCCTCAGATAATGAAGGCAACCCCATTGATCCAACAAAACGTACCCTGCTAGTGCCTTCATGGACCATTTTTGAGTGGCACTGAGTACAGCAAAACCATAAATATAACCATCCAGGAACAGGGACTTCATGTCTGTTTATACCCATTTGACACAACAGGATATCGAGCAACTTCTGATTCGTTATGACCTGGGTAACTTAACGTCCTTCCAGGGCATTGAAAGTGGCGTTGAGAATACCAACTACTTTCTGGATATTGATAACAAGGGCAGTCACCAGCGCTATGTATTAACCCTCTTTGAGTATCTGCCCGCCGACACACTGCCATTTTTTATCCAGTATACGGATGAGCTTAAAGCGTTCGGCCTGCCTGTGCCCAACCCGATTCGGGATATGAGTGGTGCTGCTCTCCAGTCGGTGAAAGGCAAACCTGCGCTGATTGTGCAATGCTTTGCCGGGCAGCACCCTGACGCCGAAAACCTCTCTCTGGACCAGTGCCAGCAGATTGGTGCGATGCTGGCAAAAATCCATAAGGCAGGACAAGGTTCCTCCCTTTATCAGGAGAACCAGCGGGGACTTGCCTGGCTTGATGCCCAGCAGAAAAGACTCATTCCATTACTTGGCCAGGATGATGCCCACTTTATGGCTGAGCAATGGCAAAACATCTCTGACGCTTTGCAAGCGTTTGACAATCTGCCAACCGGGCTGATTCATGGCGACCTGTTTCATAATAATGTACTGTTTGATCAGGGCAGAATCTCAGCCGTGATCGACTTTTATCAGGCCTGTAATGACTGGCTGATCTATGATCTGGCGGTTACTGTAAACGACTGGTGTCTTACTGATACGCTTGAACTGGATAGCCAACGCTTAAAAGCACTGACGGAGTCTTATGCGCAGGTCCGGCCTTTTACTGAGAATGAGCAAAAAGCCTGGCCAATCATGTTGCGGCTGGCCGCTTTCAGATTCTGGATTTCCCGGCTGATTACTTTTGTACACCCGGAAACTCAGGCAGACAATGAGCAGGAGGAAAACCTCCTGCGCCATTTTCTTGATCCGAATAAATTCAGGGATATGCTGAGAAAACGAACAAAGCTTGCGTTGGCAGAATTAAGCTGATTGGTTGGTATCTGTTGAATCAGTATCCACTTTAAGTTCTTTTAGTTTGGGGGATAGATCATCAATAACCTTTTGCAAACTAAAATCAGGGGATAACTGTTTCAACTCCAGGGGTTTTGCTGTGATCGGACAGCTGTTATTTTCCTCAAGCCACCGGGTAATTGATGCCTGGTCAAAAGTGTGTCCATAAGGAGTGATAACAGCATGTTCTATTATTTTCAGAGTTCTCGGGTCAGTAATGGATTTAGCAATATCTTTCTTTATGCCTAGTTTTAAAGCATTAATATCGGCCATCAAGTCCATTTTTCTCTTTGTAAGGGATATGACTTCTTTACCACGTTGCTCTTCTATAATTTCCAGTATTTCCGACAATTTCTGTTTTTTGAGCTCCAGAAAACTCTCATCAGCCATCTTTTTCAACTTTTTATCTACTTTGTCCATACACTCTTCAACTTCTGATAATGCTCTTACAGGACTTTTTTGCAACAACATCACAAAATCTGAAGAAACTTTATGGCATGTTGGTAAAGTTCTATTTAAATAGTCAAATAAACCATCAGCTTTACCTTTAAAATAATCACTCCTGCTGAGACTTTTCAATATAAAGATCAGCTTTTCAGGAAACATCATATGTTCGCACACTTTTGTACATTCGGTTATCTCAATTTCATTCAATAATGAACAGCTGTCTTCTGGCATGGCAAGAAGTTTACGAAGTTTCTGATAACCAGTAGTATCCATTCGCATGGCAATATATTTAATCAGATCCTCATCTTTATGCAAATCAATGCCTTGCTGATCATAAACGGCTTCTGTGAAACTGTTTAAAAAGCTTATATAACATGTATCCCAATAATTCAGAATTGAGAATAGCGCCCAAATCATCTGAACATTCATATTATTATCAAATTCAAAATTCATTTTCAATTTGGAAGGAGGAAAATCCACGCCAATATTTCTCAATAATTTTTCAAAGAGAACAAAATTCAGTCCGGAATCTATAGAAAATTGTCCATCCAGCAACAGATCAAATGCCAGGTAAACAGGCAATTTTTCTTCAAGAAAACATTCATATTCTTCTAAGGAATTTAGCAATATGTCGCAGAAGCCTTCGTCATTCTTATCAAAATCACTTACCAGCTTTTCAACAATAGATACAATATTATCGCATTTATAGTGCTTGCACACTAATAAGATCAGCTCTGGCTTTAAGCTATTATTAAAATAATTGATACTAACTAAATAACTAATGTGTGAAACAATATTATCAAATGTATTTTTTACAGCCTTTACCCGTTCATTTTCTTCTATGTGGAACAGTATATTTTGATTTTTCTTATATCTGTAAACACCCACATCATCTTCAATAATTGACTTGAGTTGTGCTTTGCAATCTTCAACAGAATTCAAACAGCCATCATCCAGCCATGCTTTTATTTCCTCAAGCTCCGCCCTGAACTGGCTAGATGATATGGCAGCTTGTATGTGAGTTGTCGTTAAAAATTTCTTCTGTTCGGGCTCTGGGGAATTTGGTAATCCAGCTGAACCAATAAAGGCTCCATTCTCATGGCAAACAGTAATTTTCCGGTTTAGAGACATACCACTTTGTTCAGTTTCTTCATTTCTTTCTTTTTCAGAAGATTCCGGAAATTTAACTCTATTATTATGTATTGAATAATTGCTTGCTTCCATTTTTTCTCTCAATATTTGTATTAATTTTTAGCCAATCTCACGAAGTGTAATTTTTCACTGGTTGGCTTAATCGACTTGTTAATTGACCGTAAATTCAGGAAAAAGTTCCACTTGGTTTTTTAATTTACTTTTGTAGCTATGAAACCCTGTAAAAGCGTTATATTATAACGTCCACAAGTTTATTTGATCTGACCATGTCTTGCCTTAATCCCTACAGAGACCATAACCATCAGCACTGTATCAAAGATGCTTTGAATAAAGCCCGTTTGCTTTGCCGGAGCCGCAATATTCGCCTGACGCCCCTCAGGGAAAGGGTGTTAGAGCTGGTCTGGCAGAGCCATTGCCCGGTCGGGGCCTATGAAATACTGGCCGAATTGACTCAGGGAGAGTCCAAACCCGCCCAACCCCCTACCGTCTACAGGGCATTGGATTTTCTTCGGGAGCAAGGGCTGGTCCATCGCTTGTCATCCATCAATGCCTACATTGGCTGCTGCCATCCGAGCACGCCACATAACAGCTGTTTTCTGATCTGTACCCAATGCCGGACCACCATTGAAATTGAACACCCGGCCATTGAACATTCCCTGGAAGACTGTGCCAGTGAACACGGCTTTATCATTGCGGATACCTCAATAGAGCTGGCTGGTTTATGCACCAACTGCAAAACGAAGTGAATAATCACATATTATGAATCAACCATTAATAGAGTTGAGCAATATCTGGATGAAGTTCCAGAACAGAGAGGTACTGACCGGGATCAATCTGCAGGTGAATCCCGGTGAAATCGTTACCCTGATAGGCCCGAACGGTGCAGGAAAAACCACCCTTGTACGGGTAGCCCTTGGATTGCAGGAACCCACATCCGGCCAACGCTCCGTCAGAAAGGGGCTGCGCATTGGCTACATGCCGCAAAAACTTCATATTGATGACTCCATGCCACTGACGGTCAACCGGTTCCTGAGACTGACCGGCTGTCGTTTAACAGCCGTTCACGACGCCCTTGGGCGAACCGGCGTTAGCCATGTACTCCAGTCACCGCTGCAATCCCTGTCTGGTGGTGAGCTGCAAAGGGTTCTGCTGGCCCGGGCACTGCTGCATAAACCACACCTTCTGGTGCTGGATGAACCGGTGCAGGGGGTTGATGTCACCGGACAGAAGGAGCTTTACCAGCTGATCACGGAGATTCGTAACGCGTCCAGGGACCGGGAGCACTGTGCCGTTCTGATGGTGTCCCACGACCTCCATCTGGTGATGGCATCCACCGACAAGGTCATTTGCATCAATCAACACGTCTGCTGCTCCGGCCACCCTCACCAGGTTAAGCAACACCCGGCGTATCTTCGCCTGTTTGGTGGAGAGTCGGACGAACTGGCGGTATATACTCACCATCACGACCACCATCATGGCGTTGACGGGCATATTCTTGAGCCACAAAGCCCTGTATCTGAAGGAAAACAATGATGCCGGATATTCTCTTATCTGCCTTACTGGCAGGCTATGGCGTGGCTCTGCTGGCAGCCCCCCTGGGCTGCTTTGTGGTCTGGCGGCGTATGGCTTATTTCGGCGATACCCTCTCTCACTCTGCTCTACTGGGGGTGTCACTGGGGCTGATGCTGGATATCAATATCAACCTGGCCGTTATCGCCAGTTCACTGATGATTGCCGCCATCCTGGTCAGCTTCCAGGAAAAACAACGAATGGCTTCCGACACCCTTCTGGGAATCCTTGCCCACAGCTCTTTGTCCATTGGTCTGGTCACCGTCAGCTTTGCGGATAATGTTCGGGTAGATATGATGTCCTATCTGTTCGGTGACCTGCTGGCAACCGGTCCCTCTGATCTTTACTGGATTTACGGAGGAGGAGCCCTGGTTCTGGCAACACTGGCATGGCTCTGGAAACCGTTGTTATCCATGTCAGTTCATGCCGAGCTGGCCCAGGTGGAGGGCATTCCGGTCAGGAAGCTCAGAATGACGCTAACCCTGCTGATGGCCCTGGTGATCGCCGTAGCCATGAAGATAGTCGGTGTCCTGCTGATTACCTCCCTGATGATTATTCCGGCAGCGACCGCCCAGCGGCTGGCGCGCACACCAGAGCAGATGGTGATTGTTTCAGCACTGCTTGGCATCCTTGGTGTTTCCGGAGGCTTGGCGGCTTCATGGTATCTGGACACGCCTGCGGCCCCTTCAGTGGTTGTGGCCAGCTTTTTACTTTTTTTAATCACCCGGTTGATAAAAAGAAAGTAATAAATAAAACCTGAGTCCGCGAGTTCACAATACAGAAATCTGCTCGAAAAGCCTGCTGCTTAAGGCTTTTCGTGTAAATTCACGGCAAAGTCAGGAAAAACTGATGAATATATCCTCTACAGCTAACACTATGTCTCTCCCCGCACGAACAGCGAACAACAGTATGGAGAAAAACAGCAGCGGCTCATTTGCAGGCAGGGAAACAAGTCATGCAAAGACGGTCAAGGTTTATATAAAGGAACCGTTTACTCTGACACGTCAGTCATTAATAAATCCGGCAATTTCCAACAAAATAACACTCCAAATCTTTCAAATTGGGGATAAAACTGATGTCTCAATTTGTGGTGACGGCGCTGATGAATACTTAATGACACTTTTTCAAGATAAAGACGACAAGATTTCTTTTGTTGTCAAAGGTCAGGATGAAACAGAGTGTGAATATCAGCCTCCAGTCACCTGGGGAAAAAGATTTGTAAAGTGGATTTCACAAGGGGCTCGTTACTGTACGACTTCTGAAGATAGCGAGTATTTGATTCCAACATGTCATCAGTTTGAACGTTTTTTACACTGTGGATCAGAAAAATACAATATCAAAATCCCTATGAACTATTATCCCTCAACTGTAGTCACTGATATAAAAATAGTTGAGCCATTTAGCTATCTGAATTTGTCGGATACATGCACACAAGAATGGATCCATTCCATGACCTACATAGGCTCCGGTTTCTGCATTGGTAAATTTGGCACAGGTTCCATTGCCATCCAGACTGTTGAAAACTCTATGTTGTATTGGAGAAATAAAGACCGTGAAAGCCCCAGGTCAATTACATTACGCACTGGTAAATTGGCTTAAAGCTTTATGAGAATTCCGACCTGACCAAACTCTCAGCCAGGAGGTAACGAGAGAAGTTATGAAAATAAATTTTCCGAATATTTCTGAGAACAGCAAATATGATGAATTGTTTGCCGGGTTACATATTTCACCCAAAAATCTTGTCTCAACTGAACACGATCCAGTTAAATCAGTTGATATTGATGAAGGAGAACATTATCTGGTCTGCGTTGAGCACGGCATTAGAAAAATTGGCATACTGCCTGCGGATACCCAAATATTACTAAAAAGAGATCTTGATACCAGTACTCCATGGATAGCTTCTCAAAAAGTACTGGAAAAAGCAGAACCAGCCTTACAGTCAACTGCTCAAAAACTTCTGGAAGATCCCCAGTGTCAGTTGGATTATCAGCTTTTTGATTTGAGCAGGACTGCTCTGAAACTGTCGGCACAACCTCATTCGAACTCTCAACGGAAATACCAGGCTGTAGAGCAGTTTCAGAAGAATCAGCCAACAGTTTTTGAGCAGTTACCCTCGCAGCAGCCCAGCGTTTCCGGGGAACAAAGTCCTGTAAAAACACCTTCACCAGCAGAAAATGAGAAGTTACCTCCATGGTTTATTAAAGGAATGGCAGGGAAACTTTTAACAAGAAAAATTTTGGTCATCGAAGAACCATTTCAACTTAAACCTACAGTAGGGGAATTGGCAATATATTCAGGAATGATCAGTGATGAAAAAGAATTACCACCATTTGCTAAAAATACAAAAGTGCTGACAGAAACATCGGATGGATCACTTGCAATGGCTGCTGAAGTGATTACTGATCAACCTTATAATCGGTATTCTGAGGTAACAATTTTAAAGAGCAGTACGACAACAGATAAAATAATTACTTTGAATACTCCTCTTAAGCGAACATTAGCGGACACTGCTATCGACGTCATCATCACAAAATATCATGACGCTGTTGCATACAAAAAGGAACTATCCCGATGGTTGCCAAACCACCCATTAGTAGCCTACATGGAGCAGTTGGTAGCTTTAACCACTAAAATTCCTGATTATAAACCTTTGAAGGATGAAGCAAACAGTAAAACCAATCAACAAAAAAGAGCAATTATCAATTATATAGAAAAAATCAAACAACCATTAATAAATTTGCTTATGGAGCATTATCATCTGCGTTTTATTGAAGCGCACACACCAGAGGAAGATATCCAGGAAGCGATTGATTATTATCAAAGAACAACCAGCAATTCTGTTCTCGACCTGGTTCAGCTTGATGAGGAATTGTTAAAGCCACACGGTATTGAAACCTTTCTTGATATTCACGCCTTCTTCAAGACACCTTTAATGAATATGAATAAAAGAAATAATTTCAAACATAAAATACGAACGCCTGAGGAAGCTGAAAATTTCACAAAATTGGCGAATTTATCTATTGACCTGGTTTATGAAATAAGCAGATTTATTGAGCTTGAAGTGATTCGGACCGATTCTTGACCCATCGTACTTTCGATTTGACCGCTGCCCTGAAAAAACTTTTGGCTGGAACTCTCTATTAATTTGCAAAGCCAGCATCCGCTGGCTTTAACATCAAAAAGATAGTAAAAAATCAAGACTCAATGACTCTTGTCAATACTTAACAACGCTGCCCTAAGCTTACCGGGTTCCAATGGTGGCCGTATAAACCCGTGATAGTGTCCTTGCGGATTAATCAAGGCCAGGTTGGCACCATGATCCACCAGATAAAACTCATCCTCAGGGTCAACCACCGGGGTGAACGGGACATTCATCTGAACCGCCAGGTTATAAATACTGGCAACTTCTCCTGTGATTCCTGTGAAGTCCTTATTAAAGTAGGGCACATAGCCTTTCAGCTTGTCAGGGGTGTCTCTTCGTGGGTCCACCGTCACCATCAGGTACTGCATCTCTTTCGCAAGAACCGGCGACTTCTCCTTGAGCAGTGCGTCCAGCTTATTTAACTGACTGAGCGTTGCCGGGCAGATATCAGGGCAGAAGGTGAAGCCAAAATAGACCAGGCTCCAGCGCCCCTTAAGATTTTCTGCGACAAATGGCTGGCCGTTATGGTCAACCAGCCCATCCATGGTGAAAGCCCTGGGTGTTTCAAATACCACCGCCCCCATCTGTTGCAGCTGCTCTTTGGATAACGCTGGCTTGTTGATGAATTTATTCGCCGTCACCCCGAGCACGACAGCAACGGCTGCCAGTAAAATAGTGACCGTCTTTTTCACCCCTTTACTCCTTTCTGTGTCCACAGGGACTCCTTACACCCAGAGATAAAATGAATAGTGGTCCACCAGTAACACCACAAACAGCAGCATCAAATAGGTAATTGAAAACCTGAAGGTCTTGATGGCAGCATGAGGTCTGCTGTCACGCAGCAGAACAATGGACCAGTATAAAAAGCGTGCTCCCAGAATGGTTGCACCCACCAGATAGATCACCCCACTCATACCCGTCAGGAATGGTAGCAAGGTGACCATAAACATGATGATGGTATAGAGCAGAATATGAAGTTTGGTGTAAGCCTCACCATGGGTAACTGGCAACATGGGAACATCCGCTTTGGCATACTCCTCCTTGCGATGGATCGCCAGGGCCCAGAAGTGAGGCGGCGTCCAGGCAAAAATAATCAGTACCAGCAAAAGGCCATGGCCTTCAAACTGTCCGGCCACGGCAGTCCAGCCGAGCAGGGGAGGAGCCGCCCCAGCCAAACCACCAATAACAATATTCTGTGGCGTTGCCCGTTTCAGAATCAGTGTATACACCACCGCATAGCCCATCAGGGATGCAAATGTTAACCAGGCGGTCAGAGGGTTAACCAGCACAAACAGCATGGCCATTCCCAGTGAACCAATAATAAAGGCAAAAATGACCGCCTGGAGCGGTTCAACCCGACCGGTGGCCACCGGACGATTATGGGTTCTCGCCATCACCGTATCGATCTGTCGGTCAACCACATGATTGATCACCGCTGCGGCACCGGCACAGAGAGCAATCCCCAGGTTGCCAAAAAACAGAATATCCAGAGGTACCCAGCCAGGTGTTGCCAGGTACATACCAATAACCGACGTTAAGATCATCAGCGCGACCACCTTCGGCTTGGTCAGCTCAAGATAATCCTTCCAGTGGGCACTCCCTGCCGGTAATACATTACTTTGACTCATGCTCAGCCCTCTATTTCCTGCAAATCCTGCAAACTGTTGTTCAAACCACTTTTCTTAAGAGCACCACCGAATAAGAAGTAGTTATAGGCCACCAGTGATAATAACAACAAGGCACCACCGAGATTATGGGCTACGGCAATACTCAACGGCAGGCTCCAGATGATATTGCTCAGGCCAAGACCCACCTGGACCGTCAACATGACCATAACCAGCAGCATCAGTTTTCGAACCGTTGAACCTATAGAACCACCAACCCTGAAAGATACCTTGAGCGCAATAAGCATTTGCAACGTCAGAAATATCACTATAAGTATCGCCCCCGCTCTGTGGGCAAAATGTATGGCGGTTCTGGCCTCAGCATGCAACTGCCCACCCAGATAATTCGGACCGATGTCCTGCCCGACATCGAACCCTTCTGCAAAATTCATGGGTGGCAGCCATTGCCCCTGACACATTGGCAGGTCAGGGCAGGCAAGGGCTGCATAGTTGGAGCTGGTCCAACCACCCAGACTGACCTGACCAACCACCAGTACCAGACTGAATACCGCCAGCCACCTCAGGAACAGGAACGGCTTTTCCGGCACCTTTTCTCGATGCGCGCCGGACAACCTCAACGTCAAGAGAAACAACAAACTGAAGGTGGCAAAACCGCCCAGCAAATGAGCAGTCACAACCTGGGGCCATAGTTTTAACGTGACGGTCCACATACCAAAAGCGGCCTGCAGAGTAATCAGTGCAAGGATCAGAATGGGCAGCTTGAACGGCTGACCCGGCTCACGCCGGTTTCTGAATGCCTGAATAACAATCATCAGCACCAGGAGCATCAGGGTGCCAGCCACATAACGGTGGATCATCTCTGCCCAACCCTTATCAACTTCAACCGGAGCCTCCGGAAAGAGTGACTCGGCATGGGCAATCTCCTGCTGAGTATCCGGCACGGTCAGAAAACCATAACAGCCGGGCCAGTCAGGACAGCCAAGCCCGGCATGTACCAGCCTGGTATAGGCCCCCACACCAACGACAATGCTTGCCAGCAGCGTTGCGATCAGCGCCAGATAAAATCCTTTTTTCTTCATTGCCACCCCAGTGAGTTGACTACCCATTACCAACCCTTTTTTTAACCAAAAAATACCACATTAAACAAAAACCAATGACTAAATAATCATTTAGTACCCATTAACCGATATTGGATGCTTTCAGCAGCTTTTGCAGATCTTTCAGCACATCACCACCAGGCTGATCAACCCGATATCCCATAATCAGATTACCCAGTGGATCAATGATAAAAATACGGTTCTCTGGCCAGTGCTTCAGGCCAAGTGCGGTTTGCACATGGTTTTTGTCCGCGTTCAGCCAGTAAATTCCCGGATGTTCCGTTTCAAGTTCTGAGGAGGGCACCGGTTTTTCCGGAGCAATATAAAACCGGGTCACTCGTTCAGACTCTTTTCCCAGGGCAATATGCACCTGACGGGTTTTGTACAGGCTTGCGACACAATCAGACTCTTCACAACGGGCACTGCCAAACACCACCACGCGCCAGAGGCCCTCTGTTGCTGAGGCATCTACACTCTTTTCACCGTCCTGAAGATGCAGCGCGGCAAACTGGGCCGGTGGTAATAAAAGCTCGCCTTTATTGGTTCTTCCTTCTGGTATCCATGCCCCGGTAAAGTACATCATCCAGGCCAACCCCATGGCCATGGATGGGATCAGAATGACAAGGGCAAGCTGCAGCCGGTTCTTATTCGTGGTTGTCTTGGTCATGATCACCTCACACGTCATGCTTGTTCTTAAGTAGTTAGCCGAATGGAATCATATTTTCTGGCTAAGTGGGCAGTTACTATGCAAGGCACAACGTAGGGAGCATAGCCGTAGCTATGTGACCGTAGTTGTAACGCCGCAGAGTGACTGTCCACTTAGTCAGAAAATATGATTTCATTTGGTTAACTACTTATGGTTCTTACCTGAGCGAATCATCTGGAACCCATACAACAAGAGCAGGACCAGTGCCATGGCAAACCATTGAAAGGCGTAGCCCAGGTGCTTCTCTGATTTCAGATTAATCACCGTTGGGCGCATCTGTTCAGCACCCGGCTGACCGGCTCTGAGCACCATGTAGAAATCCGGCATCGTGCTCTCTATGGCTTCGGATATTTTTAGTGAGTCAAACGCCTGGATGCGTTTCGGCCAACCATCTTCCCAGATGTCTTCCGCCAGCATAAAAGGTTTACCCAGGGGCTTATACGCAAAGCCGGTCAGTATCAGATGCTCCGGATCTGTCATCACCTCCGGCAGCCGTTCCCGATCACCTGCGACAATCCACCCCCGGTCAATCAGCAACCATGCTCCGTCATCGGTCAGAAACGGCATAAACAGCTCATACCCGGCCTCGCCCTGGAAAACCTGATTATCCAAAAGAAAGTAGCGATCCGGGTCAAACCGGCCGCTCACCGTAAAAGGGAGAAACAAAGGATCTTCGTGGCGTTGAACCTGGGAAAGTGGCAGCGGCTCAAGAGTATGGCGAGACTCATAAGCCTGCTCCAGCATCAACTTTTGCTCGTAACGTGATAGCTGCCAGAAGCCCAGACTCACCAGTACCGGCAGGGTGGCAATCACTAACAGGGTCAACTTCAATCTGAATCCAAACATCAAGTGAACGGTCTTTCTATGCTATTGTGTCCCAGAAAGTGCGGAAAATACTGAGTTCATCTCAGGAGTTTGCCTTGTGGATAACTTTCTTGAGCCAGGAATATGTGGATAAAACTCGTCGTTATTGTTCTTTTTATTGCCGTGGTTATCAGTCTGGGTACCGGCTTTTATTTTTTGCTGACTGAGAAAAAGAGTTCGCCCAAGCTGCTGAACTCCCTGAAAGTTCGTATCGGTCTCACTGTTTTGATTATGGTGATTATTGTCGCCGCCTGGCTTCATGGGGATATCCACAGCCAGGCACCCTGGTTGTATCGATAATAGTTAAATCAGATAAACGAAAATAAACAGTCCAACCCATACCACATCTACAAAGTGCCAGTACCAGCTGGCGGCCTCAAAGGCAAAATGGTTATCCGCCTCAAAATGCCCCTGAAAAACCCGCACCAGCATCACCGCCAGCATAATGGCTCCCAGGGTTACATGAGCACCGTGAAAACCGGTCAACAGGAAGAAGGTTGAGCCATAAATACCAGCACTAAGGGTCAACCCCAGTTCGTTATAGGCTTCTATGTACTCTTCAACCTGGAAAAAAAGGAATGCGGCACCGAGTATCAGTGTCAGGATCAACCACAGTTTTATCTTGTAGCGGTCATTAGCGCGCAGTGCGTGGTGGGCCAGTGTCAGTGTGATACTGGAAGCAACCAGCAGAAGCGTGTTCAACAGCGGCAGGTGAAAGGGATCCACAACATCGGCAGCGCCAACAAAAAGGTCGTTGTCCGGATTCACCATCAGCGGCCAGCTCGCAGTGAAGTCTGGCCAGAGCATTTCGTGGGTCATCGCCCCTTCACCCTCACCGGCGAGCCAGGGAACGGCCAGAACACGAACATAGAACAGGGCTCCGAACAGTGCGGCGAAGAACATCACTTCGGAAAAAATAAACCAGAACATTCCCCAGCGGAATGTCCGATCCATCTGCGCACTGTAAAGCCCGGCCCGGGACTCCTGAATGACATTGCCGAACCAGCCAAACAGCATCCAGGCCATTATCAGGCCACCGGCATAAAACACATAGTGTGCACTGGAGTCCTTAACACCGGCGCTCATGTCATTCATCATCATGCCGGCCCCCAGAAGGGTCAGAAAAAGTCCAATAGACGCAATGATTGGCCATTTACTCTGGGCCGGAACGTAGTAGGTACCTTCGGTAGCCATAATACTTTCTTTCACCTCTCCTGATCTGACAGGGAGTACGCCTTTTCTCCCGAACAATCTTCTTTAGAAAATAAAGCTCAAAACATTCAGTTCAAATGGGTTACATCAAACAGCGTATAAGACAAGGTTAGCTTTTTTATATGCTTCGGCAGATCCTGATCGACGATAATTCGCAGTGGCATCACCTTTTCTTCCCATGGCTGCAACGTCTGTGTGGTAAAACAAAAACACTCGACCTTATGCAGAAAGTTGGTGGCTTCAAACGGCGTCACACTGGGAATGGCCTGGCCCACTATGGTTTTACCCGTGGGGTTTTTCGCAACAAAGTTGAGCAGGCCTGGTTCGCCGGGATGCACAGTGACCTGGGGAGTGCTGGGGTAAAAGTCCCAGCTCATGCCCGCATTCTTCGTGGCCACAAACTGCACCTTGATATCGCGGCTGGTATCCACTTTGGCTTCTGCCGCCTTGTACATATATGGGTCAGGATCCGTCTTGCCGTTCAGGCCAGTCACCTGACAGAACACGTTGTACAGTGGCACCATGGCAAAACCAAAACCGAACATGCCACAAGCTACGAGTATGGAGCGAATGACAGTACGGCGAGTTGAATGCTCAATGGCCTCAGGCTGCTCTCTATCCTGTTCACTCATACAGACTCCTGTCGTTTACTTGACATCCGGTGGTGTGGTGAAGGTGTGATAGGGCGCTGGTGATGGCACACTCCACTCTAACCCTTCAGAACCTTCCCAGGGCTTGGCCTCAGCTTTTGCTCCCCCCCTGATGCATTTAATCACGATAAACAGGAACAGGAGCTGCGTGGTTCCAAACATAAAACCACCAATACTGGCCATTTCATTGAAGTTGGCAAACTGCAGTGCGTAGTCCGGAATCCTGCGTGGCATGCCAGCCAGCCCGACAAAGTGCATTGGGAAGAATGTCAGGTTCATCCCGATAAAGGACATCCAGAAATGCACTTTGGCCAGCGTCTCGTCATACATATAGCCAGTCCATTTTGGCAGCCAGTAGTAGCAGGCAGCATAGATGGCAAAAATTGCTCCCGGCACCAGTACATAGTGGAAATGAGCCACCACGAAATAGGTGTCGTGATATTGGAAATCAGCAGGGGCAATTGACAGCATCAGTCCAGAGAAACCACCAATGGTAAAGAGCACCACAAACGCCGTGGAGAAGAGCATCGGGGTTTCAAAGGTCATGGAACCACGGAACATGGTGGTCACCCAGTTGAATATCTTCACCCCGGTGGGTACCGCAATCAGCATGGTGGCGTACATAAAAAACAGCTCGCCAATCAGCGGGATGCCCACCGTAAACATGTGGTGCGCCCAGACAATAAACGACAGAAAGGCAATACTGGCGGTGGCGTACACCATGGAGGTATAGCCAAACAGGGGCTTGCGGGCAAATGCAGGAATAATGGCGGAGACAATCCCGAAGGAGGGGAGAATCATGATGTAAACTTCCGGATGCCCGAAGAACCAGAAAATATGCTGGAACAGTACCGGATCACCACCACCACCGGCATTGAAGAAACTGGTACCGAAATGAATATCCATTAACATCATGGTTACTGCACCCGCCAGCACCGGCATTACCGCAATCAGCAGATAAGCCGTGATCAGCCAGGTCCAGACAAACATGGGCATTTTCATCATGGTCATCCCCGGAGCCCTGAGGTTCAGGATGGTCGCGATGATATTAATCGCACCCATGATGGAAGAGATCCCGAGCATGTGGATGGCAAAGATGAAAAATGTTGTTGAAGGCGGTGCATAGTCTGTTGATAGTGGCGCATAGAAGGTCCAGCCGAAGTTGGGGCCACCACCTTCCATAAACAAGGTGCTCACCAGCATCACGGCAGCAAAGGGCAGAATCCAGAAGCTCCAGTTGTTCATCCGGGGCATGGCCATATCCGGTGCTCCGATCATCATGGGAATCATCCAGTTAGCCAACCCGACAAAAGCCGGCATAACGGCACCGAATACCATGATCAAACCGTGCATCGTGGTCATCTGGTTGAAAAAAGCCGGTTCGACAATCTGCAGTCCGGGCTGGAACAGTTCAGCCCGGATGATCATGGCCATGGCCCCACCGGTCAGAAACATAATGAAGCTGAACCACAGGTACATGGAGCCAATGTCTTTGTGGTTGGTGGTCAGAACCCAACGCATCAACCCTTTGGCAGGCCCGTGATGGTGTTCCTGATCCAGGGAAGAAGCAGTATCTGTTACCGAAGTCATATCTACTCTCCTTACAGGCTCGCCTGCTGGTTATCTGGCATGGTCTGCTTGGCCGGATCTTCTACGTATTCGCCAGTTTTCTTGTACTCCACAATCTCTTGAGGGGTCACCATTTCACCGGTGTCATTGCCCCAGGCATTCCGCTCATAGGTGATCACGGCAGCAAGGTCCACCTCACTTAACTGGCCGGCAAAGGCCTGCATTGCCGACCCCTTTTTACCATTCATAACGATATCGACATGTGCTCCGATCTGATCCGCTTCAGTGGCCATCGGGCTGCCTTTCAGCGCCGGGAAGATCGGCGGCATGCCGGCACCGTTGGGCTGGTGACATACAGCGCAAGCCCTGGTGTAGGCTTGCTCACCTCTGTCCATCAATTCCGCCATGGTCCATGTTTTATCGGTCAACTCACGCTCTTTGCCCGCTGCGGTTTTTTTCGCCTGCAGCCAGGCGTCATAGTCTTCCTGAGACTTGGCCTCAACCACAATGGGCATATAGCCATGATCCTTACCACACAATTCGGCACACTGCCCACGGTAAGTACCGGGTACTTCAATATTGGTCCAGGCTTCGTTGATAAATCCGGGAATGGCGTCACGCTTGACTGCCAGGGCAGGCACCCACCAGGAGTGAATAACGTCAGCAGCGGTCACCAGAAAGCGAACCTTTTTATCCACAGGAATCACCAGCGGCTCATCCACTTCCAGAAGATAGTTGGGGTTTTTGTCCCGAACATTCCGGATCTGTTCCCGGGGTGTACTGAGGTTACTGAAAAAAGAGACATCTTCTCCGACATATTCATACTGCCACTTCCATTGATAGCCGGTAATTTTGATATCAATATCAGCCTCGTCAGTATTGTAAATTTCCACCAGCGTTTTGGTCGCCGGAATGGCCATCAGCACCAGTATCAGAAAAGGAATGGATGTCCATACAATCTCAACCAGTGTGCTTTCATGAAACTGGTGAGCTACTGCGCCCTTGGATTTACGGTGCTTGAAAATGGAATAAAACATGACGCCAAAGACAATCAGGCCGATCACGACACAGATCATCAATATGGTCATGTGGAGTCCGTAGATATTCCGGCTGACCGCCGTCACACCTTCGGTCATATTGACTTCCCATGCAGCACGGCTACTACCCGTTACAGCCAGTCCCGCAAGAAGAAGAAAGAGAGATTTCGCCTGCTGCATCATTATTCCCTTACATCCCCTGACTATCCGCTGATCGCAGCGGAAACTTCTTATTATTATTGTGCAGATTTGTTGCGCTGCTTTACTTCTCAGAGGTGCGACTGCCAACGGAGCAGTTTTTCGTCCGGTTGCCTGTGTCACGATACTGACCTTTCCAATGGTCTTGTGTTGTTACCAACGTTCATCGTCTCCACCCCATGATAAGGCCCATTTGTGTCATTTACGCAGGTAACCCACAGATGGTTTATTGAGAGGAAGCGAGATTACTTATAATTATCTGATCTGAAAAACCCCACTACATCTATTCAAGAGCAGATATGCAATCAGTATTGAGACCAAAACAAACTGCTTAACATACACATAACTGCAAATCCAACACCTCACGCCATAAAAATGCTATGGCAAATCATCCAAAGCAGAACACTCTAAGTCTGACAATAATCGTTATAGAGTATAGTTCTAAAAAACCATTAAACAACATGCTGAAAGAAAATGAAATCGCCAATTTTAAAATACTGTAAATGTCGTTTAATAGATTCCTGACACTTCCTATATCACGCCTGTAAAGGGCTGTAATTAAACAATATTTTATTAAGGTTCTATGGTACAAAAATTTATGACCAAGACATTCTGTTGTAACTAAAGGCAATCCCCTCTGCAAAAATCAGAGAAGCAGTAAGTCTAACCAGGCTCTATCACCCTTTATAAACAGGGTTCGACGTTGCCTCTTTGGGATCTTATGGAATCAAACGTTAAGCCACCTGCAAAAATGACTGTGTTACGACATTTTCTCCTTCTGCCTCATAAACATTTTGAAGCGCTCATACATTTCCCAGTTTTCAATAACACTGTATTGACAGTTGTCGCAGACCGTTACACAACCGGCTTTTAATATGCCATAGTGGCACGTTTTAACGGGTTTACTCAGCTCCCTTTTCAGCCAATACCTTATAATTTTTATTTCATCCAGGCTCCAGCCATCACGCAGGGGCATGCACTCCTTGTTAAAAAATTCGTGAAATTCTTCGTCGTCTTTGCTCCAGAGAATGCTCAGGGGAATATTATTTTTAACAATAAAGTCGTTAACGTCTTCACACTCTTCGTCATTCACGAATGCCCACAAATAATTAATACGCTCATGTTTAGCCAGGATCATTGCACTGTGGAACCGGGCCAGTGCCTGATACTCTTCGGGAGCGAACAACTCTTTACCAGACCAGTCTTTGTTCAGGAACTCAGTCAGCTCTGCAGGCAACTTTGCTAATATTGAATCAGCCAGTGACTTTGTTTCATCCTCAGTAGGGCTATCTTCTCTCTTTCCGTCTATCCATCGTTTCCTCAAAAATTCAGATATGTTAAATTCAAGACTGTTTTTAAGTTTTTCCGGATTGATCTTCAAATCGAGACCGGGATCGCGTCCGTGATGAGAGTTACAGGGATAAACGAGTAATAAATCATTTTCCTGAAACTTTACCTTAGGTTGTTCTGGCTTTATTTTTACGGCACAAGACGTTAGAGCAGTGATCAGATGTTCATCCACCGGCTGCTCTGGACTCCCCGCGCAGACCTGTTGACTGGGAATATAGCGTGCACAGACAGGAGCCTCATAAACTGACCCATTGGATCCTCCAGTGGCAATAATTGAACAATTGTCTGATTCGAGCATAAGTACAGGGGTCTGAACAGTGGAACTTGCTAACGGATGCATAGCAATTCATATCCTTTAATTTGATAATCGGATTCTATCGATTTATCCGAACGGGTGAATTAATTTATTTCTGTCGATCCAACAGTAAGCAGAGACTTGCCATCTTTAATCATCAGTTCCAGCAATCGCCGACCATTGCCAGAGACAAGGACCGACGGCCTTTTTGCCCTCGGACAATTCTTTACTTGATAAGACAAGGAGTCTTATGAAAAATTCAATCGATAAACCACCAGAAATATTTACTGTGTCACAGCAATCCCTCACCCTGACTCATCAGCATTTTAAAGCGTTCATATGATTTCCAGTTTTCAGTAATACGGTAAATGCATTCATCGCAGACTGTCACACAGTCGGCTTTGAATATACCATAATGGCACGTTTTAATGTATTCGTTCATCCGTTCAGCTTCAGGATAATCCTGACACCGCTTCAGTTCCTCATTCAACCAATGCTGAGTGAGTTCTAGTTCTATTTCGTCTTCTTCGTCCTCGCTCCAGCCAGTACGCAAGGGTAAGCACTCCTTTCTAAAAAATTCGTTAAATTCATCTTCCTCTTTTTCACTCCGGTATTCCAAATCTTCATCTTCAAGCAAAATAATTGCGCTGTGGAACCTCGCCAAGGCTTGATACTCATCGGGAGCAAACCACTCTTTATCGGACCAGTCTTTGTTCAGGAACTCAGTTAGTTCTGCAGGCAACCTTGCTAATATTGAATCAGCCAGTGATTTTTTTTCCTCCTGAGTAGCAAGGCCTTTTCTCTTTCCACTTATCCAACGTTCTCTCAAAAATCCAGTTATGTGATAATCAAGCCTGTTTTTAAGTTCTTCTGGATTGATCTTCAAATCAAGAGTGGGTGTTGTGACTCTCCTCACAGAATTACAAGGATAAACGAGTAATAAATCATTTTCCTGAAACTTTGTCGGTGGTTGTTCAGGCCCTGCTTTCACGACACAAGACGTTTGAGTAGTTATTTGACGTTTATCCAGTGGGCGCTCTGGGCACTCTGTGGAATCAGGAAGATGGTGTAAAGAGGCAGGAATCTCCTGAACATTACCATTCGACTCAGCAGATGCAATAGCTTGAGGGCTGTCTGATTTGACCAGAGGTAAATGTGGCCGAACAGGAAAATTTACTGATGAATACATAAGTACTTATTTCCTCTAGTTTGGCTCAAAGACACCACTTTTTCGGCAAACCAGTGGCAGTCTATGACAATTTTTCCAACTGGCTCTCAAGGTTTTTAATGCGATTATATGCAGCCTGTTTTTCATGCATGCAGTAACTATTGTCGCAGATTGGCACACAACCAGCTTTTAATTGGCCATAATGACAATAGTAGCGCTTCTCGCGATCTCGGTCAGGATACTTCTGAAAACTTCCCAATTCGCGTTTCAGCCACTCCTCAATATACTGCACTTCGTCTTCGCTCCAGCCTTTGCGCAGAGGCAAGCACTCCTTTATCAAAAATTTTTTAAATTCACTGCATTTTTCGTACCCGTAACTTGGGTATTCCCAACCTTGTTCTTCACATACCTCGTAATCCATAAGATCGTCTTCATCGAAAAAAATAAATGCAAAGTGGAACTTTGCCAGAGCTTGAAACTCCTCGGGGACAAACCAGTCTCTACCAGACCAGTCTTTGTTCAGGAACTCATATAACGCTGCAGGCAACCTTGTTAATATTGAATCCGCTAATGACTGTTCTTCTTCCCGGGTGGGTTCATCTTCGATCTGATCACAGACCCAACGATAATCCAATATGTCATGGATATGCCGTCTAAGAGCATCTTTCAGTTTTCCGGGATTTACGTGAAAATCCAAGCTTGGGTAGTTAGAAAAACCTTTCGGGTAAACCAGCAATATATCATTTTCCTGAAACTTCGTCGGTGATATGCCAAGCTCTGTTTTTACGCCACCAGGCTTAACAGCAGTAATTTGTTGTTCATCCAGCGAGTGCTCTGGATGCTCCCCGGAATCAGGCAGCTGGCGTGAGCAGGAGGGTGTTATCTGAACGTTGCTATTGAATGCAGTTGCGTTAGCAACTTCACTGACTTCTGGTTCAGACGGTGGTAAAGGTATTGGCTTAGCATTGGAACTTGCTAACGGAGGCATAGCTCTATAGACCCTTTAGTTAATTTGAGGCCATAGATTTCAGTCAGACAAAATTGACGACTTCCATCGCTTATCATTTCGCGGTCATTGGATCCAATCGAACAACAGATAGTTCCGGTCTGTTGAAAAAAATTTCTATCATTCCAGGCACCCCTGAGATGCCTTTGGGAAAAGCTGGCATGGCATATATTGTGTGCCATTTTTTTGACTGCACAACAGATTCCAAAATTTAGAAAAACCCTTATTTTGCAGTGTTTTTTATATAATTTTTTATTTATAAAAATATTGAAATATATGAAAAAGGAATATTTATCATCTCTTGTTTTATGATTGGTACTATGGTTTTTAAACATCTACCAGACACCCATTGCCAGTCATTCCAGTTGGCACGAATGGATGAACACAGGGGGTCAATATGGATGTACAGGCAATCCGACAGTTAATCATTCAGGTCAAAGAGCTGGAAGCGCAAAGCAGACATCTGCAAACGCTTATCAGTGATCGGATTGAACAATTACATCGCACGATTGAACTGCCTGATGGTAATGCCTGTGAGACATTGCTGATCTTCACGATGGATTATATTGACCAAAGATTACGGACACCCGAAAAACGGGGAAATGATTAAGTTTTGATCAAAAAAGGAGGTGACTGGCATGAGCTGCCTGTTTTGTTTTCAAAAAAATTTTGTCAGTGCCTATTGAGTCGGATTATTCATGGGTTTTCTGACAGACACTACATAATTACTCTTTTCCTTTAGTTTGGCTCAAGGACACCAGTTTCGGCAAACCCGTGGCAGCTCCCAATTTTTCCACCAGGCTCTCAAGGTTTTTAATACGATTATATGCAGCCTGGTTTTCATGCATGCGGTAACTACGGTCGCAGATTGACACACAATCAGCTTTTAATGGGCCATAATGACAATAATGGACGTAGCGCTTCAGGCGATCTCGGTCAGGATATTTCTGATAATCTGTCAATTCCCTGTTCAGCCACTCCTTAATATAATGCACTTCGCCTTCGCTCCAGCCTTTGAGCAGAGGTAAGCACTCCTTTATCAAAAATTTTTTAAATTCACTGCACTCGTCGTACCCGTAACTTGGGTATTCCCAACCTTGTTCTTCACATATCTCGTATTCCATAAGATCGTCTTCATTGAAAAAAATAAATGCAAAGTGGAACTTCGCCAGAGCTTGATACTCCTCGGGGACAAACCAGTCTCTACCAGACCAGTCTTTGTCCAGGAACTCATTTAACGCTGCAGGCAACCTTGTTAATATTGAATCCGCCAATGACTGTTCTTTTTCCCGGGTGGGTTCATCTTCGATCTGATCACATACCCAACGATAATCCAATATGTCATGGATATGCCGTCTGAGTGAATCTTTCAGTTTTCCGGGATTTACGTGCAAATCCACGCTGGAGTGGTTAGAAAAATCTTGCGGGTAAATCAGCAATATATCATTTTCCTGAAACTTCGTCGGTGATTTGCCAAGCTCTGTTTTTACGACACCAGGCTTAACAGCAGTAATTTGTTGTTCATCCAGCGAGTGCTCTGGACGCTCCCCGGAATCAGGCAGTTGCCGTGAACAGGAGGCTGTTATCTGAACGTTGCTATTGAATGCAGTTGCGATAGCAACTTCACTGACCTCTGGTTCAGACGGTGGTAAAGGTATTGGCTGAGCATTGGAATTTGCTAACGGAGGCATAGCTCTACAGACCCTTTAGTTAATTTGAGGCCATAGATTACAGTCAGACAAAATTGACGAACTCCCTCGCTTATCGTTTCGCGATCATTGGATTAATTTAACAACAGATAGTTCCCGCTTGTTGAAGCATTTTTCTATTGATCATCCTGAGCCTTCAGGAAATACTGCAAGCTCTGCACTAACGCTCCTTACCACAAAAGCAACTGCGCAGCCCCGCTTATCTGCGAGGCTGGTGTGAAGCTTTTACACCCAGCCGATCTTTTGAGAATTTCCGTAGTAAAGCACCCAATTATTAGATTCCAGACACCCCTGAGATGCCTCTGGGAAAAGCTGGCATGGCATATATTGTGTGCCATTTTTTTGACTGCACAACAGATTCCAAAATTTAGAAAAACCCTTATTTTGCAGTGTTTTTTATGTAATTTTTTATTTATAAAAATATTGAAATATATGAAAAAGGAATATTTAACATCTCTTGTTTTATGATTGGTACTATGGTTTTTTAAACATCTACCAGACAGCCATTGCCAGTTATTCCAGCTGGCACTAATGGATGAACACAGGGGGTCAATATGGATGTACAGGCAATCCGACAATTAATCATTCAGGTCAAAGAGCTGGAAGCGCAAAACAGACATCTGCAAATGCTTATCAGTGATCGGATTGAACAATTACATCGCACGATTGAGCTGCCTGATGATAATGCCTGTGAGACATTGCTGATCTTTACGATGGATTATATTGACCATGTGCCGGACTTTCTGGAAGCGCTTAATGAAGCCTCACGGCAAGTGGGTATTCATCGGTTTATCTCACCATTTCTGGATATTGCTGAAGAAAACTTTATGGCGGCCATAACCCGGGATCAACCCGTTTCCGGGCTCGATTTATTGCTTGATAAAGCCTATTTTGCCCACCGGCTTATTGAAGAAGTAAACGACCAATACCTTGTAAAAACCGGATCAACGCTCATCCCCATGAATATGACCTGGGCGAACCTGATTGTTCATTCAATATTGGGGGAAAAGTTTGCCAATGCGCTGGATGTGATTGTGGATAAAACGGTGGATCAGATGATGCGCTCGGAAGCGATTTATCATGAAGAGAAATTCAGGGAGTTTATCCATGATCGCAGTGCTGAGGAGTGGATCAGGATCTGGTCACGCTGGAACTGCCTTTCCAATAACCTGGGTATTGAGCTTAAATTTACTGCTTCGGCCTGAATCCGTCAGCCTGATGAACTTTAATTTTATTTCACTGTCAAAGAAGTATTAATCAGAAAATTTATAGGCAGGAGTTTTAAACAGTGAATACAGTCTCTCCGGTTTGTCATTATCCCTGGATGCTCATGTGTCAACGCAGTGCAAACACTGCCTCTTTTGCCGGGCATACCCTGATGGCGTTATCAGTAGGTAAAGCTCTTTTTGATGTTTGCAGCAGCTATCGGAAATTCCAGCAAAATCAATTGACTGCCAGTGATTGTGTGAACCTCGCGGCCAATACAATCTTTAATGCTTCTGTTTTTGCCTTTGCTTATACAGTTACCCCATTGCTTGGCAATTTTACCTGCCATCTGACCAGTGGGCAGTGTGGTAGCGACAATCAGATTTATAACCACATGGAAATTGAAGGCAAAAACAGTAAGATCTGTTTCTTCAATACTGATAATCACTCTACGGTCCTGGTATCCTGACAACAACTGAGTTCTTCGTTTGCAATATCAATCATTGTCGATCGGACTGATTCACTGGGAATGGGAGTTGTAACTCCGGAAGGTACCTGTATTTGATCAAGCTCGTCAGTACCGGATAGCCGAACCACGGGGTCTGATCTTTCTACAACTCTGTTCCTGATAAAGAAATTGTTTTTTACAATTTTGATGCCTGTAAGTAAGCCTAAGGTTGAACCAACAAGGCCTCCAAAAATAGCACCATCTATCGCACCTTTTGCAGCTACTTCTATTCCCAGGTCACCTTCCAGGAAAAAACCCACTCCACCTCCAATGCCTCCTCCCAGAACACCGTTAATGCCACGCATTAATGCTGTATTTCCATTACCCGAATGAACAACCACTGAACTTGTTGCACCACCAGCCATACCGCCTACTACGGCTCCTGCCATACCACCAGCTATAGCCCCGGCAATACCACCAGAAACACAGCCTGCAACGGCCCCAACAGCTGCACCCACTGAGGTATGTTCTACTACCAGCATCAGGCTTCTGAAAACGTCTAACCTTGTGACCTGAAGCCCACGAAACGTGCAGCATTTCTTCTCAAGATTGAAACACTGCCGGGAGGCCTGTAAACACAGCACTTCTTCAGGACTCACGGATACCGGTGCTGGTGGTAACATATAAACTGAACTTACTCCCGGTTGTTGCCGCGCAGCTCTGATTGGTTGTCAAAATCCAATTATCTCGCAGTAAGGTAGACCATCATCAATGAACCCTCACTGCTTTTTTACAAGTGGATCATCAACAAATCGAATGATGTCGGTATGATCTTCCAGAATGCTCTCTTCCCGGGCAATACGGGCCTCTGGCAAATTCCCCTCCAGCCTCGGGTTCACTTCCATCTCATCACTGAAGCCGCATTCCACGCATTCCCGGTAATCCCGCTCAGTCTCACTGCGGAACATTCGAACTGAATCCATTGTGCCGCAGGAAGGGCATACCGCTCCTGCAATAAAGCGCTTGGTTTTCATGGCTCTTAATCCCTGACTGATGTGACAGTTATACGCAACAGAAAGCACCTCAAGCTCTCTGCTGCGTATTTATTTCAAATAGCCGTCAGTTAACGGCAAAACTTATCATGGTTGGGGCAAAATAACTGCAAAGCCCAAGCCATTAAGCTGTTTGAATACCACTGTGTCGCAGCAGCGCATCAATCTCTGGCGCTCGGCCGCGGAAGTTGACAAACAGCTCCATAGGTTCAGCAGAACCGCCTTTTTCAAGCACCTCATGGAGGAAGGACTCACCGGTTTCCCGGTTAAAAATTCCTTCTTCCTCAAAGCGTGAAAACGCGTCAGCGGATAATACCTCGGCCCATTTATAGCTGTAATAGCCCGCAGCATAACCACCGGCAAAGATATGGCTGAAGCTGTTCTGAAAACGGTTGAAAGATGGCGGCATCACCACTGCGACCTGCTTGCGCACCTGATCCAGCACGGACTGAACATCGATGTTATCCCGATATTCCTTGTGCAGTTTGAAGTCAAAGAGTGAAAACTCCAGCTGTCTGACCATCATCATGGCAGACTGGAAGTTTTTTGCCGCCAGCAATTTATTCAGCATCGCTTCCGGCAGCGACTCGCCGGTTTCAAAATGACCGGAGATAATGGCCAGCCCTTCCTTCTCCCAGCACCAGTTCTCCATAAACTGACTGGGCAGTTCGACAGCATCCCAGGCAACGCCACTGATGCCGGAAATCGCCGCATAATCCACTTTGGTCAGCATGTGGTGCAAACCATGACCAAACTCATGGAACAGGGTCACCACTTCGTCGTGGGTTAACAGTGCTGGTTTATCGCCCACCGGCGGTGTGAAGTTACAGGTCAGGTAGGCCACCGGCAGTTGTAACTTGCCATCCTGTTTCCAGCGGGAACGGCAGACATCCATCCAGGCACCGCCACGCTTATGCTCCCTGGCATAAAGGTCCAGGTAAAAGCGACCGATCACCTCGCCTTTTCTGGTGATGTTGAAAAAGCGAACATCTTTATGCCAGGTATCCACATTATCCAAAGTGGCAAATTCAACGCCATAGAGTCGATTGACCACGTCAAACATTCCGGCAATGGCTTTTTCCGCCGGGAACCATGGACGCAGTTCTTCCTGGGAAATGGCGTAGCGCTGCTGCCGGAGTTTCTCGCCATAATAGCCAACATCCCAGGCTTCAAGGTCTTCAACGCCGTACTCTGCTTTGGCAAACGCTTTCAGTTCCGCCAGCTCCTGCTCCGCCTGAGGCTTGCTTTTTGCCGCCAGGTCTTGCAGAAACTCAATGACTTTATCCGGAGACTCCGCCATCTTGGTGGCCAGGGAGTATTCAGCGTAGTTCTCAAAGCCCAGTAACAGGGCCAGTTCATGGCGTAGTTTCAGGATCTGCCTGATGTTGTCCGTGTTATCAAACTCCCCGGCATTGGGCCCCTGGTCAGAGGCGCGGGTAGAGAAGGCGGTGTAAACCTCTTTCCTGAGTTCCCGGTTATCGCAATAGGTCATCACCGGAAAGTAGCTTGGAAAATCCAGATTTAACAACCAGCCTGCTTTCTCTTTTGACTCGGCCAGCTGCTTTGCCCCGGCCAGGGCAGACTCGGGTAATCCGGCCAGCTCCGATTCATCAGTAATCAGCTTGCTCCAGGCCATGGTGGCGTCCAGAACATTGTCAGAGAATTTGCTGGTCAGTTCCGACAGCTGCTTTTTGATCTCGCCGTAACGGGCTTTCTGCTCATCTTCCAGGGCAACACCGGCTAAACGAAAATCCCTGAGGTTATCGTTAATCACTTTCTGCTGTGCGCTGTCCAGCTGGTTAAACTCTTCAGAATCAGCCAGGGACTGGTAAGCCTCAAACAACTGACGATTCTGACCAAGACGGGTAGAGTATTCAGATAGCAATGGCAAACAGCCATTGTAAGCGTCCCGCAGTGCTTCACTGTTGACCACCGCGTTCATATGGCCAACCGGTGACCATGCCTGCCCCAACCGGTCATCTAACTGATCCAGAGGCTCCTGCAAAGAGTGCCATCCAGTACCGGCACCGGAAGCCAGTAGCGCGGCAAGTGCCTTTTCATTATCAGCAATAATGGATTCAATGGCGGGTTTTACATGTTCAGGCAGAATTTTGGAAAATGGGGGAAGTTCACTGGATTCCAGTAGCGGGTTAGTCATAAGACAGCTCTCTATACTTTTTCATGGTAATTATTGGTAATAGATGGGTGCGTCACCCGGTGAATTCAAGCAGAATCCGGTCAATGCACTACCCATTACTTGCATCCACTGAGGCAGAAACACCAGAGGAGCCCTGCTCAATGAGTCAAGCCATCCGAAGCTTCAATCATAAAATGCCAGTTCTTGGCGAAAGGGTCTATATCGACGAGAGTTCAGTTGTGCTTGGCGATGTCACGATCGGGAATGACAGCTCTGTATGGCCAACGGCGGTGATTCGTGGCGATATGCATTCAATCCGTATTGGCGACAGAACCAGCATACAGGACGGTTCCGTTCTGCACATTACCCATGCCAGTGATTACAACCCGGATGGCCATCCATTGACCATTGGTGATGATGTAACGGTAGGGCATAAAGCGGTTTTGCATGGTTGTACCATCAATAACCGGTGTCTGATTGGTATTGGTGCCATTATTCTGGATGGTGCCGTGGTGGAAGAGGAAGTCATTGTCGCAGCCGGTTGTCTGGTACCGCCTGGCAAGCGTCTTGAGAGTGGCTTTGTCTACAAGGGAAACCCAGCCACAAAAACACGGGAAATTTCGGAACAAGAGCGTAGTTTCTTTAAATATACGGCAGGTAATTATGTAAAACTGAAAAACCTTTATTTAGCGTCAGATAAAAGCAAATAAACCATGAATATGGAACTTTACACCTGTTTTTCTACTCTATTATCCGGCTATTTCTTGGTTAATGTTACTGATTTTAAATATCAAAGCTGTAGAAAATAGGTTTAATGTATTGAAATCACTGCCAATCATTAACGACAAGTAGCCCTGACTTCACCAGAGCAACGAGAAAAAGTAGTCACAAAGACAAAACGTACTGTATTTTTCTCTTGCTTTAACAAATAGCTTTAGAGTGATTCGATGATACCTTCTTCTTCGCAACCTCAGCCCGGGCCATCACGCCAATATCAAGCTGATCAACCGGGCAACGCAGTGTCTGACTCAGATGAAACGGAACAAAAGCCAGGTTTTCTGGCACGTATACTAAGAAATATAAAACCTTGCAGGACTGGACAAACCGTTAATGAGCGGAACATTGATGTTCAACGTCCAACCGTATCGATGTTATCAACCATAACAGAGCAGTCTCCGGAAGATCGCGAACGCCAGGAGTTAGCTGAGGAACTTACTCAGTTGAGAACGTTAAGTAACGCCATTTCCAGATCCGAAGCTTTACCACTGAACCCTGAAGATTGTTATGGATACATGCGTTTGGCTGCCAGACACGGTTTTATCGATATCATTCAGTATCTGGTCGAACATCTGGACGCAAAGGTTTATAAAGATTCTTACCATGCACCCATTTGGGAGGCTGTTAACTCCGGACACCTGGAGATTGTCGATTACCTGACCGATCATGGCTTGGACGAGGATAACACTTTTTACAAAAATAAGGTTTATTATGGTTGTGATGGTCTCATTGCAACAGCAGTTACATCTAATAAGATGGACACATATTTGGCAATGGAAATGATCAAACTCCTTATTGCAAAAGGAGAGCTGGTGGATGGTTATGGCTGCATAGCTCCTGTCAGGCTTGCAAATGAAAACAACAAATTAGAGTTAGTTAATTTGTTGCTGTATCAAGGCGCTGATCCGGAGGGGCTGGAAAACGACGACCGCGACAGGGCCGTAATAAATTTTGGGGAGTGGGGCGACAGGCATTATTGCCGCTCGATCAAAAACCTGCCCCCTCCCTATGAAGAATCAATGAATGAGACTATCTTGCAATGAACTGATGGCACCGCGCTGCGTAAAATAACTCAGGCAGGGTGAATCAGAGGTGTCCCGGGGAAGAGTGAAGCTACTCCGAGACCATTACCTGGTTCAGCAGCGTCGCCGTCCAGCCCCCCTCTACAAAGAAAAACGTCAGCCAGATTGCCACTCCGCTATTTTCTCTTCCTTATGACTAAAGTAGTAATGACGCTCAGACTGGTCATAACTAATCTGAATTTATCAATACAAGCTATGACTGTTTTCAAGCATTGAGACAAGGAATTTAATATGAGTCAACTTTACAATGTGAATCAGGAAAACAACCCTATCTATAGACAAGCCGAGTTAGCCGATGCGGCCAAAGACAGAGCTGATATAGAAAAATCCAGGGAAGCAGCCCTGGAGTACCACACCATGCTCCAATTGAAAGATACCATTGACCTTGACGGCAATGGTGATGGCAGGAGCAACGATTCCCGCTTGCTGTCTATCCTTGCCCGCCAAAGAGTCTTAGGCTGATTTGATGCACTGAATATCCCACCGGAGGCCTTTCTATGCCTCTGGTGAATATGTTATAAGCGCGCCCTGATAAACACAGCTGGCTTTTTAAACATGGACATTTATTCAACCGTTATACTGCTTTTCCTGATCATGGATCCTTTGGGCAATATGCCTGTCTTTATCTCAGTTCTGAAAGGAGTTCCTGAACAAAGGCGTAGCAAGGTGCTTATCAGAGAGCTGCTGATTGCCCTGGTTATTCTTCTGATCTTCCTTTTTGCTGGAAAATACCTGCTGCTATCACTGCATTTGAAGCAGGAATCGGTGAGTATTGCCGGTGCGATTATCCTGTTTATCATTGCCATTCGCATGATTTTCCCATCCAGCCGGGGTGGCGGCATCATGGGCAGTACGCCAGACGGTGAACCATTTATTGTTCCCCTGGCGATTCCCCTGATTGCTGGCCCATCCATTCTGGCAACGCTGATGCTGGTCTCCAGTCAGCATCCGGGAAATCAGTGGCCACTGGCCATGGCCGTTTTTATCTCCTGGGCATTGAGCGCCGCCATTCTGATGATGTCGGGTAAAATTATGAAACTACTGGGTAGTCGGGGCATATTTGCCATTGAGCGGCTGATGGGGATGATCCTGGTGATGCTCTCGGTGCAGATGTTTATGGATGGTATTGCTCACTATTCAGCTTAGGAGCCTGTCGGACCTAAGCGTCCGTAGCGAGGATTGCGAGAAATTTTTAGACCAATTTATCGCAACCGCAGTAGGACAGTCTTAAGTCCGACAGGCTCCTGGTAAACACTTACTGACTGCTTCCTGAAAACAATCAATAAACCGGAAGCAGTTCCTGTACAAACTCAACATATTTCCACTATCATCGAACTATTTGCCGCATAAGTTTTCTACCATGGATCTAGATACCTGCGCCAAGGCTCTGAAAGAGTTGGGTCACCCTTCACGACTTGGAATCTACAAACGTCTGGTCAGGTCTGGCCATCAGGGTGTGCCGGTGGGGGCCCTGCAAAAAGAGCTGGACATTCCCGGTTCAACCCTTTCCCATCATATTTCAGCCCTGGTCTCTGTGGGGCTGGTTAAGCAGAAGCGGGATGGCAGGACACTGTATTGCATTCCCCAGTTCGCCACCTTCAATGAGGTCATGGGGTTTCTCAGCGAGGAGTGTTGTGCGGATGAGTCAATGTAATCAGGTGGGGTAAGTTACCAGTGCCTGATGGATCAGGCACTGGTAACTGGATCATTAAGCAGCCATAGAGCGCTTTTTCATATAAACCAGCAATAGAGATACAGCAGCAGGCGTCATCCCCTGGATACGGGAAGCGCGGCCCAGTGTCTCCGGACGGGCATCAGTCAGCTTTTGCTTCAGCTCGTTGGAAAGCCCTTCGATCAATGTGTAGTCCAGCGCCTGTGGTATGCGGGTGTTCTCATAACGTCGCATACGGTCTATCTCTTCGGTCTGACGGTCAATATAGCCCTGATACTTGGTCTGTATCTCCACCTGTTCCGCGACCTGATCATGGGTTTCAGCGTCTCCCACCAGTCCGGCCACATCGTTATAGGTCAGTTCCGGGCGACGCAGCAGTTCCAGAAGGCTGTATTCACGGCTTAAAGGTTTGCTGAGCTTATTTTCCAGGGTACGGGCAGCATCACTACCGGGATGGACAAACGCCGCCCTGAGGCGCTCAGACTCCTTCTCAATACGCTCTTTCTTGTCACTGAATGCCATCCACCGTTGATCATCCACCAGCCCCAGCTCTCGGCCTTTCTCGGTCAGACGCAGGTCGGCGTTATCTTCCCGCAGGATCAACCGGTATTCTGCCCGGCTGGTAAACATCCGGTAGGGCTCACTGGTGCCATTGGTAATCAGGTCATCCACCAGCACACCGATGTACGCTTCGTCACGACGTGGGCACCAGGATTCTTTATCCTGCGCCCTGAGCGCCGCATTCATACCCGCCAATAGCCCCTGCGCCGCCGCTTCTTCATAGCCGGTGGTCCCGTTGATTTGACCGGCAAAGAACAAGCCACCAATGGCTTTGGTTTCCAGGGAGTACTTCAGCCCTCTAGGGTCAAAGTAATCGTACTCAATGGCGTAACCGGGACGGGTAATATGCGCATTTTCCAGGCCTCGAATGGATTGGATCAGGTTGATCTGCACATCAAAGGGCAAACTGGTCGAGATGCCATTGGGATACAGCTCATGGGTGGATAACCCTTCCGGCTCCAGAAAGACCTGATGGGAGGTTTTATCCGCAAACCGGGTAATTTTATCCTCAATGGATGGGCAATACCTCGGACCGATCCCTTCAATAACCCCGGTAAACATGGGTGAACGATCCAGCCCTCCACGGATGATCTCGTGGGTACGCTCATTGGTATGGGTGATATAACAGGACACCTGTTCAGGGTGCTGCTCAACCGTGCCAAGGTAAGACATCACCGGCATCGGCGTATCCCCCGGTTGTGCTTCCATCACGGAAAAATCCACACTTCGGGCATCAATACGGGCAGGCGTCCCTGTTTTCAGGCGTCGAACATCCAGAGGCAGTTCTCTCAGCCGGTTGGCCAGGGCAATGGATGGCGGATCACCGGCCCGGCCACCGCTGTGGTTTTCCAGACCAATATGAATTCGACCACCCAGGAAAGTACCTGCAGTGAGAACAACGTTCGCAGCAAGAAAACGAACACCCATGTTGGTCACGACACCACGAACCTGGCTGGTGTTGTCATCAACCACCAGATCATCCGCAGACTGCTGAAATATCCACAGGTTCTCCTGGTTTTCCAGAATCGAACGAATCGCGGCCTTGTAAAGCGCCCGGTCAGCCTGTGCCCGGGTAGCCCTGACCGCCGGACCTTTTCTGCCATTGAGCACCCGAAACTGGATACCGGCAAGATCCGTCGCTGTTGCCATGGCACCGCCAAGGGCATCCACCTCTTTGACCAGATGACTTTTACCAATCCCGCCAATGGCCGGATTACAGGACATCATCCCCAGAGTTTCGATGTTATGGGTCAACAACAATGTTTTAACGCCCATACGTGCTGCCGCCAGGGCGGCCTCCGTACCGGCATGACCACCACCGATCACAATCACATCAAATTGTTTTGGGAAATCCACTGCCAACGTCTGTCACCTGTTATCAAGAGAAGATAAGGCTAGCAATTATACACCGGTTAGCCAGTGCTGTGACCCATCATTGGATAAGCGTGATCTGAAGACTTCGCAGTGCCAGCCCAATGACAAAGCCTGCATAACGGGCGTGAGTGGCAACCGGCCACGTAATTTTACTCACAGCCAGCAGATCTGCCCAAAAAGTTTGTTTTTTTCTTATCAAACGACGAAGTTCTTCCAGGTAAACAACAGTAATAACAGCGAATAGCTGTTTCTTAGTGTTATCTTATTTTTTTTATTGATATTGGTGTTGATAAAATCTGTGGATAAACAGATAAAGATCTTTATTTTCAACATTTTATAAATTGAACAACTCTGTTATATTGTTGGTAGAAAGCTTTAGTTAACCTGTCATTAAACTGTGGAAAAAAATGGCTTTATCCACAGGGCAATTTTATTAAAGGGTTATTCACTACCTTGTTAATAGCTTGTCTGTGTACATGTCCACATTGCCATAATGCTCAGGTACTTTGCCTGACAGCCAGCTGTTATGGGATCTACCGGGTAATCAGTGGATTTATCGCCATTGAATTTATCCACAGAGCAATAAAGCAGTTGCGAAGTCAGGGAAAATAAGTACAATTCGCAAACGATAATAATTCTTGTTTACAGACTGCTATGAAAAAACTCCTCTCGATTACTTCCGCTATTGCGATTTCCTGTTCTTCTTTGCTGGCCCGGGCTGCCGAAGAGGTCAATATCTACTCTTATCGTCAGCCTTTTCTGATTGAGCCCATGTTGAAAGACTTTGAAAAGGAAACGGGCGTCAAGGTTAACGTGGTGTTTGCCAAGAAAGGTCTGGAGGAGCGTATTGAGCGGGAAGGTAAATTCAGTCCGGCAGATGTCGTACTGACTTCCGATATGATCAGTCTTTTTGACCTGGTTGATCGCCAACTGGTGCAACCCGTGAACAGTAAAACCATTAATGAGAACATCCCTGTGCACTTAAGGGACCCGGATAACCAGTGGTACTCATTAACCATGCGGGTGCGTAATATTTACAGCTCCAAGCGCAGCGACAAGCCCGTTGATATCAACTATGAAGACCTGGCCAGCAGCAAGTTCAAAGGCAAGATCTGTACTCGCAGTGGCAAGCACCCCTACAACATTGGCCTGGTCGCCTCGATGATTGCCCATAACGGTGAAGCACAAACCAGACTGTGGCTGGAAGGGGTAAAAGCCAACCTGGCCCGTCGCCCACAGGGGAATGACCGGGCCCAGGTCAAAGCGATCAAAGAGGGGGTTTGTGATGTCTCTCTGGGCAACAGCTACTACTTTGGCAAGATGATGGAGAATGATGATCAGAAAGCCTGGGCTGACGCCGTTTATATTAACTTCCCGAACCAGAAGACGGTGGGTTCCCATGTCAACATCAGTGGTATGGTGATGGCAAAGTATGCACCGAACAAGGATAATGCCCTCAGGCTGATGGAGTACCTGGCCAGCGAAGAGGCTCAGTCCATTTATGCCCGGGACAATATGGAATATCCGGTCAACCCGAAAGTTCCAGTGTCTGACACCGTGGCTGCATGGGGAGAATTCAAGGCGGATCCACTGCCTATTTCAGACATTGCAGCCAACCGAACCAAGGCTCAACGTCTTCTGGACGAAGTAAAATTTGATCTTTAGATCTTGTCATTAGTACATGAATCACAACTTACCAACCTACTGGAGGGCTGGCAGCTGGCTGCTGGCCCTTTTACTTTTTTCCCCTGTTATCGCCCTGGTTCTGGAGGCTCTCGCCCCTGCCGGTGAGTTATTTGATCATCTTTGGGATACCGTCCTGACCACCTACATCGTGAACAGTGTTCTTCTGATTCTCGGGGTAGGGGGACTTGGGGCTGTTCTGGCGATCCCTGCCGCCTGGGTGATGGCCAATGCCCGGATTCCGGCAAGAGATCAGCTCCAGTGGTTACTGGTATTACCACTGGCCATGCCATCCTACGTTATTGCCTATATCTATACCGACCTGCTGGAATTTGCCGGACCAGTGCAGCGTTTTCTCAGAGCGCTCACGGGTTGGACGTCAGCAGCAGACTATTCCTTCCCGGAAATACGCAGCCTGGGCGGTGCCATTATTGTGCTTGCCCTGGTGCTTTATCCCTATCTGTATCTGCTGGCAAGAACCGCGTTTCTTGAGCAATCGAAAAGCCAGACCCTGGCCAGCCGACTGTTAGGTTGCTCGCCACTGCACAGCTTTTTCCGGGTAACCCTGCCCATGGCCCGTCCCGCCATCATTACCGGTCTGGCGCTTATGGGCATGGAAGCCCTGGGTGATTTTGCCACGGTAAGCTATTTTTCCGTGCCCACATTAACCACGGCGGTATACGACACCTGGCTTGGTTATGGCAGCCTGAATGCGGCGGCAAAAATCTCGGCCATGATGTTGCTGGTGGTCATGTTGTTGATCAGCATGGAAAAATACAGCCGTCGTAAACAGAAGCTCTACCAGAAAAATACCGGACAGGAGCAGCGGGAGTTGATCGAGCTTTCCGGCTGGTCAAAATGGCTGGCTATCGGCTGGTGCTGGGTGCTGGTCATTCTCGGCTTTTTGTTGCCATCACTGGTGCTGGTGGAGTACCTGATTGCCTATTTCGATGAGTCATGGAGCAGTGCGCTGTTTGAATACGGTATCAACAGCCTGGTGGTTTCCGGTTCCGCAGCTGCAATTGCCTGCTTTATAGCCTTGTTCCTTGGTGTTTATCAGCGTTTACAGCGCACGAGCTTTTCCCGTATCCCTGCTCGCCTGGCCTCCACCGGTTATGCCCTGCCGGGCAATGTTCTGGCCATTGGAGTACTGATCCCTCTGACGCTCTCGGATAATTTGCTCAACGAACTGCTGATTCACTGGCACCAGTCACCGATTGGGCTTATTTTCAGCGGCTCTGCCATTACCCTGGTGTTTGCCTACGTGGTGCGTTTCTCCGCCGTTGCTGTTGGCAGCGTTGAGTCCAGTCTTGGGCGAGTGTCTCCTTCACTGGATATGGCCAGCCGAACCCTGGGGTGTAGCCCCCAGGAAATGGTCAAGCGTGTGCATCTGCCGTTAATTCGTAAAGGCATGCTGGCTGGGCTGCTGCTGGTCTTTATTGAGGGTATGAAAGAGCTGCCTGCCACTCTGCTACTGCGGCCCTTTAATTTTGAAACACTGGCCACCCGGGTCTTCCAATACGTCTCTGATGAGCAGCTGGAATATGCGGCACCTGCCGCATTGGTGCTGGTTCTGGTAGGATTGGTTCCCCTTATTATGCTTAATCGCTCTCTGGAAAGGCAGGAACAGCAATGAGTGCCCTGAACATCACTGAACTTGCCTGTGCTTATGATCGGTCTGCCAGAAAAAGCAGCGCCACTGCCGATCATCTGGTCCTGTCCGGGGTAAACCTGGCCATTGAGGATGGTGAAATTGTTTGCCTTCTGGGTCGCAGTGGCTGTGGTAAGTCGACCTTATTAAAAGCGATCGCCGGTTTGATTCAACCGGTATCCGGCACCATTGAGCTGCATGGCAGGGAAGTCAGCTCTGCTGCCAGAGTAATGCCGCCAGAGCAGAGGGGCATCGGCATGATCTTTCAGGATTATGCCCTGTTTCCCCACCTGACGGTGTTTGACAACATCAGTTTTGGACTTAACAGTTTTGGACTTAAGGGAGCCTTCGGCCAGAACCAAAAGACCTCCGAACAGGTCAGGCAACGGGTTCAGGATATGCTGCAGCTGGTGAACCTTTATGGTCTTGACCAGCGCTATCCACATGAACTGTCCGGAGGGCAGCAACAACGGGTGGCCATCGCCAGGGCACTGGCCAACGAGCCTTCCATTCTGTTGCTGGATGAGCCGTTTTCCAATATCGACAGCCAGGTCCGTCAGCATCTGGTCAGGGAAATACGGGATATCCTGAAGCAACAAAAAGTCGCCGGACTGTTTGTGACCCACAGCCGTGAAGAAGGTTTTGCTTTTGCGGATACCATTGCCGTCATGGGGCAGGGCAGAATCATGCAGCAGGGGACGGCCTTCGATATCTATCACAACCCTGACAACCGTTTTATTGCTGACTTTATGGGGGCTGGAAATGTTTTGCCGGCCACCATTGAAGATGAGTTTCATGTAAGCACCCCATTAGGCGTTGTGGCATCCACCCAACCGCTCTCTGTGGAAAAAGCAGGAACAAGTCTTGAGTTGTTTATCCGGCCACAGATGGTTGCCCTCTCGGCTGTGGTTAAATCTGAAGGCTCACTGTCTCAGGCTTCTATCGATACTTTTCCACAGGCCACCATTACCCGGCAGCAGTTTATGGGCAAAAGTATACGCAGCGAGATTCATCTGGAGGGTTGCCAGGGGAGTTATCAGCTGGTGGCAGAGCATGCAAATCCGGTAGCCGGAAATGCCAACGTTCAACTGAACATTATTCCCCATGATCTGGTGTTGTTTGATGCTGATGGCCTGAACGCACGCCAAAAAGAAGAACCACACCATGACGCCCAGACATAGCCGATGTCAGGCTAAGGGTTTCGAAAATAAGTAGTTGGCCAAATGGAATCGTATATTTCTGGCTAAGTGGACAGTTACTATGCAAGGCGCAACGTAGGAAGCATAGCCGTAGCTATGTGACCGGAGTTGCAACGCCGCAGAGTGACTGTCCACTTAGTCAGAAAAATATGATTTCATTTGGTTAACTACTTACGATGGGTATTGCGTTATTGTGTTGGTGAAAACGGGGTTTAAAGTCCTGAGAATTATTTCAGATATGACATCTCTGGACTAACCTCTTAATCAGATTTTTCCGTAGTGATCTGATGAGAGGGTTTATCATGCAATTGCCTACTGCACAGGAAAAACCTGATGAACCTTGTCTGAGTGAAACGAATCCGGTTATTCCTGAACAATCAGCTCATTTCCACAGGTGGAGTATTACCTGGCTACCGGTGGAATTATTGTTGAAAATTACCGGTTATTTACCGCTTAAGGACGCGTGTAATCTGGCACTTGTTTCCAGAAGAATGCACACGGTCCTGAATGAGTATGGATTATTTGAAGTTGTTCAGTACTACGGGAATCTGAGTAAGAATGAACAGATGTTTTACCGGGACCTGAGTATTACCAATCAACCACTGATTCATCATCTGCGGACATCAACAATACAAGTCATTGCCGGACAATCGCATTGTACTGACAATTTGCCGGCAATCTGTGCATATCACGCTGATCATTTACGCAATGAAACCATTAATGCCATCTCCCTTAAATTTGTGCTGCAAAACTCGTTTGGCAGGGAGGATAACATTAGTAAATACTATCTCAATGAGAATCACAGTCGGCTGCTCATTAATGATAGTCACAGCTCTCAGTGTTCTATCTGGACGGCGGGAAGTGATGGTTGCTGGAGCAGGGAATTCACCATTAAAGCTCGCAGTTTCTTCGAATGCTTTAACAGCATTGATCGATACCATGGCAATACTGTTTTTATACCTGTTGATCCTCCCCCCTCTGATAGACCTGCTTTTAAAACCTATGGTGCTAAAGACGATTTACTGTCGATTATTCAGCGGGATGGGAAAGGCTTATGGACTGAAACAAAGCGAATGACCGTTGCTGAGCTTTTTCCCGATCCTTATGGTGTAAAAAGTCTTAATTTTGGCTCTTTATCTTTTAAGGTTTCACCCGATGGGAAATCTCTGATTTATTCTGAATCTTACCGGATGAGCCTGATTTTAGGCCAGCAATTGAATGGTCAATGGAAAAACAACGGTGTTTGCATCGGACGTCGCAGTATTTTCAGCCCGGACAGTAATCATATTGCCATAAATTGTGGAGGATATATCCATTTCTATGGAAAAAGAAAGGATGGCCGCTGGTTAGCCAACGGGAAACTGGAATTTAGCATGCCTACCATGGCTCTGACAGAAGCGAGAAAAAGAGTAGAGAATTATTGTTGTTTTGACACCATTCAATTCAGTCCGGACAGTCAGTATTTTGCTGCATGCTTCAATGATGCCGGGGAAGATTCCGACGACATGGATATAAATGTAGAGGATTTTTTCGTGGTTGTTTTTAGTCTTGGTGATAACGGTCGATGGTCTGAAGCGATAAGAATCACCAAACATCAGCCGCAACCCGTTCATATTATATCACTGGAAGTAACCTTCAGTCCCGATAGTCGGTATCTGGTTGTTCATAGCGAAGATAATTTTGATATCTGGCATTTAACGGATAACAACGGTTGGGTAGCGGAAATAAAAGATCATGACTATTTCCAGAAGTCCGGGAGGGTTTTGCCTGATTCAATGGTGACATTCAATGTGGACTCCTCGGTATTTGTGCTGTTTCAGGAGGGATCTGCAATGGTCTGGCAATTGGACGGGGCCGGAATCTGGCACTGCCAGCACATGTTTACTTATATGTGTGACATGAGAGGTAGTCGCAGGTATGAAAACTCCAATGTTCCCACTGCCCAGAAGCTCAGCCCGGACGGACACTCGATTATTTGTACTGATGATCGGGGGAGGCTGGATATCCAGGTGCAAAAGAAATACGGTGAATGGGTCCGGCAAACCCCGGACTCTAATTTACGACTCTGTGAACCGGATTTTAATCACGGTGGGTCCCTTTTTGCCGGCCTTGATGTTAACGACAAATCTTACCTGGTTGTACTGGGCATAACCCCTAAGGGTGTCTGGCAGGAAAAGGGCCGCCTGCAAGCGGAGGGTTGCATTGACAGCTTCAAATTCAGTCCTTGCGGTCACTCCATACAGGTCAGCTCTATGGATGGCGACCGGAAAATCCTGTCTTTTTGGCGGATCGAGCGGGAGGTTGACCAAGAATAGCCACCGTATGTAATGTAGCAGCAGCTGCCCGATAGAGCAGTCCATTCTCAGACAGCCTCTTACATCAGATTGCATGCCTTTCTTTAATCTGAATTTAAAGGACTATTCCACCAACCTTATAGATAGAGGTTGGTGAAAAAAAACTACCCATTTTCTCCTTTGCTATTGGGCAGAAAATCCGTATTACTCTGCCAGTGGATAAAACCGGGGGGGTGATTGACCGGAAATACATCGTCGTTCATCAAGTCATTAATGATGGTTGCTGAGCGCCAGGCCGTGAGGCTTAACTGCGGCTCAACAATACCATGACTGTGCAAACCGGCATTCACCGCATAAATCCGTCGGTCTTCCGGGCCATCCCAGGCCACTTTAAAACTTGGGGATAGCTTGAATCGATTTTGCTGATCCAGCGTTAACCGTTCCCGAATCGGTTCCAGATACTCAGGCAGTGTATTCTGGAAACCAGTGCATAGAATAACCACGTCAGCGGCCAGTCTTTCATCACATTCTGACAATGCATTGAATAAACGCAGATCATAATAGCCTGTGGACGTTAAGGACATATCCGCTAACGTTCGATCCGGCAGCAATTGCCAGCTTACATCATCATTGTCCAGATAGGTTTGGTCATAAAGCTCCCGGTAGAGTTCCAGCAGATAGGCCGGGGTAATCCCATCACTGGCCAGCTTTTGATAATTGACGATGCGCTCTTTTTTATCACCGGGCAGTGACAGAAACTGGCCGACATAGCCCGGGGTGAAATACTCATTGGTAAAGGGGCTTTCATCCAGAGGTTCAAAACCCGCTCGCCGGGATACCCAGTTCACCTGGGCAACCTTTCCCCATTGGCCTCGCAGACAGTTCAGGAAGACTTCGGCCCCGGTCTGTCCGCCACCAATAACCGCCACCCGTTTATTGGATAAATCTATATCCCGAGTCATCAGGCTACCGGCATGGAAGCAGTGCGGGCCGAGCCATCGCCGGGTACACTCAGGGGTATGGGGTGATTTACCGGTGCCCAGACAGAGATTTCTGGCTTTAAAGGATTGATGGTCAGACTTCAGCACAAAGTGATGATCAGTAAAGCTGACTTCCCGAATTTCAGTATCAAACGTTACCGAACTCAGGTTATTTGCCACCCAGCTCAGGTATTCAACAAACTCTGTACGGCTGATGACCATTTTTTCAGTCGACAGAAATGAATAAAAACGGCCTTTATTGACCAGAAATGAAATAAACGACCACGGGCTTGTAGGCTGAACAGCGGTAACCAGGTCTTTCAGGCAGGAAGTTTGCATATGAGCCCCCGGAAGCATTAAACCCGGATGCCAGCCAAAGGTTGCTTTTTTGTCAAAAAACCGGGTTGAAATGGCAGGCTGACTATCGAGCAGGGCGGCCAGGCTCAAATTGAATGGCCCGGCACCCAGTCCGGCCAGTTCCAGAATATCGGTTTCGCAATCCGTGATTTTTTGCAATCTCATGGCACTTCCCTGAATGTTGTTGCTAATGGGTTGTTAAGCGGTGTACCCAGTTCCGGCAGTGGACGTTCACTGGCGTCACCATAACCTTGTTTGAATCGGACTCTGTTCAGGCAAACACGGGCCATTTCCGGTTGGAACAGGTCAAAGATTTTAAATCGCCCGTTAAGTTCCGGGTGTGCTTTCATATACAACTGCAGTTGCTTACCAAGGAGTCCGTAAAAGTCCACCTCCGAAAACCCTTTTTCCGCCAGGCAAGCAGAAATAAAACGCAGAACGCTGACAAAGTGCCCCGTCTGCAGGTCATGGATAAGGTATTCAGCGGGCAGTCTCGCAGTTACTGAGCGGGCATAGTCACTCAGGCTTTCAAGCTCAGGAAAGTCCTGATCAACAAGACGCAAGTCACCCTGAAAATCTTTAAGAGCAACACGCACAGGCTGATGATGCTCAAGAACCACCGTGACATTCTGACCATGGGCCACAAGGCCAACACCGTATTTACAGAGCAAATGGTAGAGTGGGATGACCACCGAATCGAAGAGCCGGGTCAACCATTGCCTGGCAGACAGCCCTGAACGTCGTATGTACTCATGGATTAGCGGCTCATTGAAACCATCGCGCTGAAACAGGGTGGAGATCAGGACAGCACGTTCAGATGCCTTGATTTTGTCGTGTACACTCTGTCGCCAGATGCAGCCCAGCATCTCATGATAACGATAGGGGGCATCCTCAATCCGGGTAAATATCGGGTTGGGGTAGAAGGCTCCCGCGGGCTCTTCGAGGACGATGACTCCCCAGTCTGCCAGCGTTGGGTCACTATCCACAATATTGGCCAGCCACCTGGATATCATCGGCCCGGCCTTGATGTATTGACCGGGAATACCCCGATAGCAGGAGGTGTTTAAAATCGAGAGCGGCAACTTGATATTCAACTGTTTGGGTCTCTGCCGGTTTGACAGCGTACGCAGAGACTGTTGCGGCAACATGGGATCACCAAAAGCCCCCAGATGAACGATACGACCCGCAGCAATCTCACCAGCAAATAAATTCACCAGCTTGTTTTGCCATTGCCATGGGTGAACCGGCAGCAGGAAATACGCGTCTGCTGTTAAATTCATTCCATGAAAGACGCCTAAAAGCCTGGCCTGAGCCTCTGTATCAAGCACAGCAGACAATAATGCCTGCTCAGAAAGGTCGTCTATTTTGGATAGCTGACAATGCTCTCGGCTGACGGCCAGCCATTCCAGTTGAATATCCGGCAGAAATTCGGTGGCATACGCCTCATAGTCATTGAACCCCCAACCGATACGGCCTTTGCTGACGGTCACTTTCGGGTGACCATCCAGATAACATTGGAGCTCATCATCGGTCAGGTCAATCAGCTCAGCGGCGGTTTTTTGATGGTAGTTCTGCTGTACCCTGACTTCGGCCATCAGGGTGTTGGCCAGCTCTTCCAGAAAGTTTGCCAATATTACTGACGTAAGATGAAGTTCCGTCCGGGCATCAATAAAGAACTGACTGACATCGGAAAATGACCAGCGCTGACCATCAGGGCCGGTGCGAATAATGGAGGCCGGGTCAATGATCAATTGATCCCAGATGGTTCGCCAGGCGGCGAACTGATAGCTGGTGCCACTTTGCAGCTCCAGGGTGAAATCACCGTTATCAAGCTCCAGTGGCGAAATCGCTTCTTCCCAGCTCAGTTCACTGAGACTTTTGGCCAGCAATCGTTGATTAGCTTGTGACCAGAAAGAGGAGGGTTTGGTCTTCAGTGGACTCTTCAGTAGACATTGTGTGACCGCCTGATTCATAGCTGTACCTCCCTGAAAAACGTACGTCGATAACCGTTTACCAGGGCTGCCCGTTTATGGGGGAAATCAAACGTTTTAACAAACGACCAGCCGGCAGGTGCCAGCAATTTCAATAAACGCCGATTGTCAGCCCTTGGCTCGCCAACCAATCGGCCGGTTCTCGGATCATCCAGATAGAGGAAGTGGGTTATGGATTTGGTCCAGCTGTTGGAAAACCGTTTTCCCAGGAAGTCCGGGTTTCCCACCAGAAGATGAAAACCTCGGTCCCATGGCTGGCAGTCATAATAGGGAGCTATGCGATCTTCCATCGCCCAGTAAAGCTCAAAGTAACCAAAAGGTTCACCGTTAATGCTGCCGACCAGGGGCCAGGATTTTCTGTCTTTGAGCAGCGTTTGCAGGTAGTTGCGCAGCTCTTCCCTGCTCTTTGCCAGTTCCCAGAACTCAGCAACTCGCGGCTGATTCATCCACTGATGGAAAATGGCCAGGTCTTCCTCTGGATCAATGGAACGGAACGAGATAGTGAGATCATTTTGATAATCATAACGCTGATAAACGACACCAGAAGGTTGTAATGGTCGCAGCGGATGGGAAATGCCATTGCTGTTTTCCGTCCAGATTTCCGGCGTCAGAACGTTGCTGTTCTGCCAATGCCAGAGCGTTCGATTCTGATAAAAGCCGGTTCTGACGTTAATGCTCTCCCCGGAAGTCTGATCGATATCATGTAGCCATGACTCTGGCTCCAGCCGTTCAGATATCAGGGGGGACAAGTGAATTTGTTCCAGCATTGGATGGTTTGCATACAGATAATCCAGGCCTGCCGCCATAAGATGAGCGGGAATCCTGTCCTGCTGGTCGGAGCTATTGGCAGGAGAAATAACCAGCCTGTCGGTGCCAGAGATGCTCAAATGCAGCGAAGTGGTAGCATCATTGATCAACAGTGTGTTGGCGCTGAGAGGCTTCAGTGTTATCTCCGGATTAAGAATACCCGGAAGCGTTTTTCCCGAAAGTGTAATTATTGTTGTCATTGCTGTCCCTGTTTACGGATTTTTGGCGATTAAGGTAGAAGTTCGTCCTGTGACAACCCCAAGAGCGGGTTAGATAGCGGGTGATACACTGCCAGAGGATTCTCCAGGGTGTTCTCATTCATATCGCAGTAAGAGCAATAAAAGTTGCCCTTTGACCAGAGCTCAGGGCTATTGAGAATGTAGTCCAGACAACGGGGGTCTCTGGGATCAGACGCTCTGAGTTTCACCAGAAATTCCCTTAGAACAATCAGCAGTGAAGGCTCGGAGGTGACTTGTCCGGCCCCAAGAGCACTGATGACACCAAAGGTGGAATTGATGATCAGATAATAGGTAAACAGCCAGTTGCCCAGCTCACCATCCACATGATGCTCCTGTTGTCTGGTTTCTTCTGAGATCGTCTCCGCAAGAAGCTCACGGGCTATATGGCTGTAGCCCGTTCCCTGACAATCACGGAAATAGACTTTCCGGGGATAACCCTGTTTCAGGGTGATCAACAGGTTCTGCTGATGGGCACCAAATAAAAGGCCAAAGTCTGACTGGCCAATCATCAGCGGTTCTACGACGGTTGACAGGTATTGGTTAAACCAGCGAAGAGCTATCCTTTCTGGCGAAAGCTGCTCTTTGTCAGCCAGTTTCCGGATAAGTGTAACCAGCCTTGATTCACCGCTGGGATTATCCTGGGTCAGGCTGGCCAGTAACTCGGTTCCCTTCAATGATTGAGGGTTATTGAATGGATTTTCCCGGAGAACCATCATGGTCTCTGGCAATATCTGCCCATCCGGCCCCCTGATAGCCCCATGGGCAGGCTCGGTGATCACCTCAAAGTCCGGGTAGCGCTGCTTCATTTCCGTGCCAATGGACCTATGATATTTCACCTGATGGATCTCTTTGCCGCGAATCACCTCTTTAGGCAACAGATGACGTACGGAGTTGGTCAGTTTTACGCTGAGTGAATACTTCAACATAAAAGACGCGTGGCTGGCATGTAGGGAACGTACAGATGATGTTGCTCTCCAGTCACTGCCCTTTAATCCATAATCAACCAGTTTCTTTTCCTGAATCAACTGACGTATGTAGCTGCTTTTCAGCCACTGTTGGGCCTGCCATGGGTGGGCGGGCAAGAGCGTTTGATGCTCAGGGGTTGCATGGAGTAACGCTGCAGGAAAGCTTTTGTCTTCTTCTGCCAGTTGTCTGGTCAGTTCACTGAACGACAGTGTATGAACACTGTCGTCATCGAGTAGGTCGGAGTCTATGGCAAACCAGTGGAGCTGGAAGCTGCGACCAGACTCCGGCATATATCGGGCGGCATCATCCTGACTGAATTGATCACGACTTTTCGGGCAGGGATGGACAGAGTGCCCTGTCAGCAGTGACTGTTCTGAAGTCGGAAAATCCCCGGGACCGTTAAAAATGTCGTCTAATGATGGCTGACGGGCTCTCAGATTGGTTTCAATATTGTTAACACTGTGATGAATCCGTTGCAGGAAATGTCTCCGGGTCTGTGGATCGCTCTGCCAGAGAATATCCCCGGTTACCAGCAACTGAACAGCCTCCATAAAAGTGACGGGAATAGCCGTTGCTTTTGCCGGGCTTGATAAAATCACTGGCATTAAAAACTGGTGACGCCCGGTAATTGAAAAGTGACTGATAAATACCAATAACGATGAATCATTGACAGGGATATTGATCACACGATCAATATTCTTCCCGGTTGCAGAGATGAATTGTGATCGATAACGCTCTATCGCCTTAAATTCATTGGCTTTATGTAATGTCCAGCCTTGCCATTCCCGCAGGAGCGCATTAAAAAAACAGTTAGCGCTCAGCACTTCAGCCTGGTTTCTGATCATAGCTGCATTACCAAGCCATTGATCATTAACGCCACTGGAGGATGTGCCGGACATTATTTTATCAGCCGAATGTTTTAGTTTTGAGTCTGAGGACATCATTATTATTTCAGTTTTTAAAGGTTCAACGAATTACGCTCTCATCAGCAACGTTTTTGAGAGTTAGTTATTAAAATTTTTAATACGGGTTGGTCATCAATTCTTAACTTATCCAGCAACCCATTTTCTTTTTCAACAGTCTGTTATTTCCATTTTTTAAAATTGAACCCATCCTGGATTGGGTTGCTATCCTATATGATAACAATTATCATTTGCAACAAATTGAATAATAAATGTGCAGTGTTGAGAATTAAACATGCCGGAAAATGCGTTATATCCCGTTTCAACAGACACACATTCCGGGCAACGCTCAGGCCGGAATAACTTTTGTCGTTTGATTGCGGTATTCCTGCTGGGAACTGGCCAGACAACGCTGCTGATCAGTCTGCCAGCCATTCTGGAAGAGACCGGAATTGGCTACGGTGTGCTCAGTGTCATGGTTGCTCTCGGTACCGGACTGTTTATCCTATCGGCCCCCATCTGGGGACGAATATCAGATAACTATGGTCGTATACCTGTAATCATCTCGGGTACTGTCGGCATAGCCCTGAGCTTTTTGATGCTGGCCCTGTCTATTCAGGGAGTTGTGTCTGGCGTGCTGAATCAACAGCAGGCAATTTTCTTGATGTTCTCTGCCCGCATCATCTATGGGCTGCTTGCATCTGGCTTGTATCCGGCGGTTCAGGCATGGGTAATTGACGACAGTGCCCGAGTAAATCGGGCCAGAATGCTCAGCCGCATCACAGCAGGTATTAATGTGGGTCGGCTATCAGGCCCCCTGGTTCCAGCCTTACTTATTGGTTGGGGAAGTGCTTTTCCTCTCGGTGCGGTATCGCTGCTGGCCATGGTTTTCCTCATTATGCTGGTCATTTTACCCGTGGTATCAGTAAGGCATGACAAGGTGTCAGGGGGCCGTAATGGCTATGTGCGCTTATTAATGGCAGAGACCTGGCCATTGCTGCTACTGGCGTGCTCAGTCACAACGCTGTTTGGGTTTCTGCAATACCTGGCCGGTCCCCGACTTCATCTTATTGTTCATGATGGAGTAACCACCACCCGATTACTGTCAATCCTGATGATGCTGGCCGCACTGTCGACCATTATTGCCCATCTGGTCGCTGCCCGGTGGGTTCAGCGAAATCTGGTCATGGCATTGAAGTGTGGGAGTGTGTTGTTGCTGATTGGCACTATGTTCATGGTGACTGGTAAGAACCTGTTCTGGCTGGCCAGCGGAATGACCATCAGCGCCGCTTCGGTTGCTTTATTAACACCAGCTTATACAGCGTTGGCATCTGCTCAGGCCAGCCGTCAGCAGGGTGCGCTTACCGGCATGCTCACTATGATTCATACCATTGGCTATACGCTGGGTGCATTGCTGGCCGGCACGATTAATAGTAATGGCTGGCAGCAGGAGTTGGTCGGGGTGCTGGTTGCCAGCGTATCACTGATGATCACTTTTTTATGGGTTGATCATGAACACGGGAAGTCATTATGTCTGCGATTCAAATGATGGGTTGGCCCATGGTTACCATCCGCTTTAATGCTCCGGCAACGGATCAGGATGCACGGGATTGGTTACATGAGTTATCCGGGCTTCTGGACAGAAAAGAGCCCTTCAGCATGGTAATACATGCACAGCCTAATAGTGAATTTTCACCCGTAGCCCGTAAATTGCTTGGGCTCTGGTTTAAGGAGAAGCGGGAGTTGCTGGGTTTATATTGTACTGGTGTCGCCAGACTGGTTGGCTCGGAACAAGAGGGCGACCGTGTAGTCAGTAAAAACATGCAAAGTGCCATGCCGTTTCCCATGAAGGCGTGCCTGGATTGGAGTGAAGCAAAGGATTGGGCAATGACCCGAATACAGGATAACAAGAAAATCACTTGAACGATCAAATGATAATCAATATCATTCGCAACCATCTCAAAGCAACTGATCAATAAACCAGCAGAAAACGGATCAGCCTGAGACAAACGACACAGTTCATCAAAAAAAGAAAAATGGATGTCTAATCATACACTCCGCCTTAATCAGGCAAGTTACCGTGTTAATGGCAAGCAGGTGATCAAGCCGATCAGCCTTGAGTTGGCTCCCGGCAGAATAACCGCCATTCTCGGCCCCAATGGTTCGGGCAAAAGCACGCTGTTAAAGATGCTTTCCGGTTTGATCACGCCGGATGGCGGAGAAGTGTTGCTTGCAGGAAAACCACTGCTTCAATGGCACAGAAAAGCGCTGGCCCGGAAGCTGGCACTGTTACCTCAGCACTCACCCGTACCTTTGGGAATGTCCGTTTCTGAACTGGTCGCCTGTGGTCGTTACCCTCATGCCGGCCCCTTTGGCCGGATGAAATCCAGTGATCATCAGGCAATCAACACAGCCTTGGCTCGGGTGGACATGGCGGACTTCGCAAAGACACGGGTCGATCACCTGTCCGGTGGAGAAATGCAGCGGGTATGGCTGGCGATGATCCTGGCTCAGGAGACCGGTATCTTATTGCTGGATGAGCCCACCTCATGGCTTGATATTGCCCATCAACTCCAGCTGCTTGATATTGTCCGGACGTTGAACCGTGAGCAAAATACGACAGTCGCCTGGGTTCTTCACGACCTTAATCAGGCGCTGCAGTTCAGTGATGATGTGGTGTTGATGAACCATGGAGATCTGCTGCGAAAGGGCAGGGCGGACCGGGTAATCGACACGGAAGTTATTGCAGATGTATTCGGTGTTAAGACCACCAGAGTTCAGCCGGAAGGCTATGATCACTGTCTGTTTTTGCCATCGGCTAACAGTACGACTGAGCATTTACTACAACCGGTGCTGAGTGTATCAGACAAGGAAGTGGCCTGAATGTCAGTTTCTTTCAATGCCAGGCTACACATTGCTTTTACCTTACTGTTGCTACTCGCCACTGTTCAGTCAGCCGGGGCATCCTCTTTCGATTCAGGTGAAAAAATACCCGATAAAATCGCCGCCCTTAATTGGACCCAGGCGGAAATGTTGCTGACTCTGGGTATTACACCTGCGGGTGTCACGTCAATCAAAGGGTATAAGGAGTGGCAATCCAATAGTCCGGTAATGCCAGACGGGGTTCAGGAGCTGGGCTTAAGATCCGAACCATCACTTGAGGCCATTGCGGCGCTCAAGCCGGATTTAATACTGGGCTACCAATGGCGACACAATCGAATTATTTCAGAGCTGGAAGCCATTGCTCCCACGGTGCTCTTTACCCAGTATCCCACAACAGACACCCCATCAAACTACTACCACAGGATGCAGAGTGTCTTTCGCTCTGTCGCCCGACTGATCGACCGGACGACTCTGGCAGAGCAAAAGCTGCGGGAAATGGAGCTATTAATGGATCAGGCACGACGTCGTATCCAGCAAGCCGGTATGACCGGACAGTCAGTGGTCGTTGGCAAATTTGTGGGAATGGGCCTTGGGCTCAGGGTCTATGCCGATGCGTCCATGGCGGGGGCCATCGTTAATGAGCTGGGTCTGGTGAATAGCTGGCACAGCGCTCTGCCAGGGCGGGACTTTACCCATGTTGACCTGTTAAAGCTGACCACCATCGGGAATGCCAGCCTGCTTATTATCGGTAGTCAGCCTGATGATCTTCCGGCCATGACCCGTTCTCCAGTATGGCAGGCTATCCCGGCGGTCAGGGAAGGGCGGGTTCACTATTTGCCGGCACTGTGGTCCTTCGGAGGACCGCTGTCCGCAAACCGCATGGCAACGGCAATCGTGTCACAACTGGTACCGAAGGCATGATGAGTTACTCCGTCTCCTTTAAAGCAACCACCGTCTTCCTGTCGGTATTTCTGCTGTATGTGGTGGCCGTGGCAATATCATTAATGACCGGCCCATCAGGAATTGACGCCAGTTTGCTGGTTGATATGCCATTTTTTCCATCGTCAGTACCGGGCGGGAGTATCCGCGAGCATCAGCCCCTCAATGCAACCATTGTTACCTGGTTGTTACTGCCCAGAACCCTGATGGCTTTACTCTGTGGTGCAGCCCTTGGCGCGGCCGGAGTACTGATTCAGGGCGCAACCAGGAATCCCTTTGCCAGCCCTGCAACCCTGGGCGTTAATGCCGGGGCCATGGTTGCGATTGTCATGGGATCGGTATTGCTGCCGGACATTACCGGGCAATACCCGGTCGTGGTGGCATTTACCGGTGCAATAATCACCACATTACTGGTCTTCCGTCTGGCCAGTGCCATCAGCCATTCGCCGGTTAACCTGGTACTGGTGGGGATGGCAATCACCCTGTCCTTCGGTGCCATCAGTGCTGGCATGCTGATGTTTTTCGAAAACCGTCTGGATGGGTTGTATACCTGGGGTGCCGGTAATCTCTCCCAGTTCGATTTTCAGGCGGTTCAGCACAGCGGGCCAATAATCCTGCTGTTCACCCTTATCGCGTTATTCTTTGCCCGGCAACTTGACCTGATTGCCCTGGGGACAGAACAGGCTCAAACCCTTGGGGTAAATGTGCGCCATGCCGTTGGTTTTTCTTTGCTGATTGCCGTGATTTTGTCTTCTACCGTCGTCAGTCAGGTGGGGATGATCAGTTTTGTTGGCCTGATCGCACCTCATATTGCCCGGGGCCTGGGCTGTCAGTCGGTATGGTCGCGACTGCTGCTGGCTTCGGTGGTGGGGGCATTGTTGCTGCTCAGCGCTGATATTGCCGCACGATTGATCCCGATAATGGTCTCGGACTCCCATTACAGCTTTCCTGCCGGTGTCATGACCACCATTGTTGGAGCCCCGTTTATGATCTTTCTGCTGACGCGGAGAAACCGGGTCAGTGCACAGGTGACAACACCGGGAGAAACGGGGATCCGTGCGCTTTTCCCTATGAACCCCAACCGCACCCTGGCCGTTCTGTCCGCACTGTGCCTGGTGTTGATGGGACTGAGCCTGTTCAGCCAGATAGAGATGACGTTTATGCACCTGCGCTGGCCCAGGGTCATGAGTGCTGCGTTTGCGGGTGCGGCACTTGGGGTTTCCGGTCTCGTTTTACAAACATTAACCCGAAATCCACTGACCAGCCCGGATGTATCAGGATTAACGACAACCGCTGTTTTATTTATTGTGCTGGGTGCCGTCCTCTACCCGGGAATAGACAGTTTTGGTTTGATGCTGTTAGCCATATTCGGCAGTGGTTTTGCGTTGGCTCTATTGTTGACCCTGAGCCGTCTGACCGGTTTCAATCCACTATTATTTGCCCTGGGCGGCCTGTGCCTTTCGGCGGTTGCCGCCACCCTGATCAGTATGGTGCTGGTTCTGGGCAGCAACCAGTCCAGTGAAGTGCTGATCTGGCTTTCCGGCAGCACCTATGCCGTGACGGATGAACGCACCTATCCCCTGTTTTCAGCCGTTATAATCCTGCTTCCCACTTTGTGGATGATGTGGCGCAGGCTCGATATTCTTCAGCTTGGTGCCTATCTGCCCACACTGCTCGGTATTCGTGTATCCGTCACGATTGCGCTGTTGCTGATAATCGTCGCGTTGCTCAGTGCAGTCAGTGTGGCAGCGGTAGGTGGGGTTTCTTTTGTAGGATTGATGGCTCCCCATATTTGCAGAGTGACCGGTATGTCCAGTCACCGTCATCTTATTCCCGCAGCAGCCATTACCGGGGCATTGTTACTGGTCAGCAGTGACTGGTTATCACGAACCGTTATCGCCCCCTTTGAAATACCCTCAGGCCTTCTGGTTTCCGGTGCCGGTGGTATTTACTTCATCCTTCTGCTGCTCAGCGGAAAATACATCCAGCGTCGTTAACTTAATAAAAGAAGTAAAGAGGCCTGCAGGAAGCAGGCCCTGAATAACTATAAGGACTTAATAAGAATGACAATCATTACTCATGGAAAAGTCGAAAAATGAACAGTAAAAAAATACCTCTGCCACTCATGGCGGCGATTTCTCTGGTTACCGCCGCTCAGGCAACAACGGCTTCAGAGACATCGGTGACTACCCTGGACCAGATAGTGGTTACCGCCTCCCGGTCAGAATCCAGCGTCTCCAATATTTCGGGGACTGTTCAGGTGATCGGCCAGCAGGAGATCATTCAGCAATCCCAGCCAGGACAGAAGCTGGCGGATGTTCTGGAACAGGTGATTCCCGGGTTTGGGCCCAGTACGCAAACGGTGACAGACAGAACCCAGAGCCTCCGTGGCCGGAAAGTGCTGATCCTGATCGATGGTATCTCTCAGGTGGAGAACCGTCAGATCAGTCGTCAACTGAACTCTATCCGGCCAGAAAATATTGAACGCATCGAGGTTATCTCTGGTGCCAGTGCGATTTATGGTGGCGGCGCTACCGGCGGGATTATCAATGTGATTACCCGTAAGCCTGAAACCGATGAGTTGCAGTTTGCTTCGGAAGCAGGGTTCAAGGTATCCGGTGATGAACTGACCACCTGGACACTTAACCAGAATATCAGTGGCCGCTCCGGTGCTTTTGACTACCTGCTCAGTGGCACCTACGAAAGTCGCGGCGGTATTTTTGATGCAGACGGTAACCGGGTTAACCCTGATCCATCCCAGGTCAGCCGCATGGATACCGATAGCAAAGATGCACTGATTAAACTTGGGTATGACCTGACCGACCAGCAGCGACTGGAGGCAACGCTGCAATTCTTTGATGACCAGATGGATTCTGATTATGCACCCGACATTTCATCCTTGCCGACTGGCAATATTGCCGACTCACCCGCAGCCCTGAAAGGACTTGAGCTGGAAAATCAGCCTTACAGTCAGCGGCAGTCTATTGACCTTGTTTATAAAGACGACGACTTCCTGGGCAGTAACCTTCAGGCCCAGACCTACTATCGGGAGCGTGAAGCCCGATTCTTTCCCTATCCCAATGTCATTGGTGCCAATACATTTGTAAACCAATCGACGTCTACCGCTGAAGTTTTTGGAGTAAAACTGAACCTTGACCGTTCGCTGAATAATCAGCTCAGGCTTTCCTACGGTCTTGATTATGATGTGGACGATGGTGAGCAAAGAGGACAGCTGCATGATTTAGCAAACTACATAGCCAGTGGTGGCAGAGTTATTGAGCCCACAGGCCCAGAGTATGAATATGGTCCTGATGTTGAAACCAAAACCCTTGGGCTTTATTTGCAAACCTCCTATGATTTAACCACACAGCTGACGTTGAATGGCGGTATCAGACATGAGCGTGCAAGGCTGGATATCAGTGATCATATGCCTCTTGCTGAAACTTGGTTTATGCCAGAGGCTTCAAGGACTCCACTGGAGGGTGCCGTCAGAAAATACGACGATACGCTGTTTAATCTTGGCCTGGTCTTCCGCCTTAATCAAAGTAATGAGCTGTTCACGAATTACTCACAGGGCTTTGACGTACCCGATGCGTCAAGAATTCTGCGTAATACGGTCTCCCCGGCTAGTCCTCTTGCTGCTAACCCGATACTGAATGGCACCAATGTTTCTGAAGCAAACCTCGATGCCATCAAGACGGATAGTTTCGAGCTTGGATGGCGGGGTAACTTTGACAATATCATTGCCAATGTCTCCGTCTTCTACAATGAATCGGACAAAACCATCGCCTTTAATGCGGATCATAATGTAGACCTGCTGGATCAAAAAAGAAAAGTCTACGGTATTGAGGGCGCTATTGAATATTTCCTGAATGATTACTGGTACGTCGGGGGTACTTACGCCTTTACTGAAGGGCGCAGCTATTACAAGGAAATAGGAGAGTGGCTGGATCTGCAAGCGGCGGATGTCTCACCGGAGAAATTTACAACGTTTGTCGCTTATGATCAGGGAGATCTTAATGTCCGTCTGCAATCCATGACCTTCCTGGATTATGACAAGGGGAAAAAAGTTAACGGCTCTACAGTGACAGACCTTGAAGTTGATGGATACACAACCGTTGACCTTCTGGTTTCCTACGACCTTCCCATGGGCACCCTTAAAGCAGGAATAACCAACCTGTTGAATAAGGACTACGAGACCGTATACAGCCAGTGGGCCAGGACAACCTATAGCGGTATCAGTGCACACAAGGCTGAAGGTCGAGCCTATAACCTGAGCTACCGGGTCGAGTACTGATAAGGCATCAAGAGCCTGTTGACATTTCGTTGCGGGCTCAGTTTGTCAGGTTACTGATATACGACAGCTTTTTTTTACATTATCAATCAACGAATTCTCTTCTTTTTCGTGGGAGGTGAGCAGGAATCCAGCCGCCCACCGGTCTGGGCTGATTTCAACCGGTTGTGTTTTCCATGGGGTGTCACCCTCCGTCGCTTCTTGTCGAGTTTGTTCAGACGCCACACCCTTATGGTCCCGTCAAGAGAACAGGAAGCCAGCCCCCCATCAGGCAATGCTGTGACGGATTTCACACAAGCTGAATGCCCCTTCAGAATTGCCACACATTGCTGATCGTCGGGCTTGCTCAGATCCCACACTCTTACGCTCAGGTCATAAGGACCCGAGCAGGAAGCCAGACGCCCATCAGGCAATTGCGTGACTGATAACACTATGCCGGTATGACCATTCAGCGTCACCACACATTGCTGGCCGTCGGGCTTGCCCAGATCCCACACCTTTACGGTATGGTCATAACAGCAGGAAGCCAGTTGCCCATCGGCCAATACCGTGACGGACTGCACCCAGTTAGTATGCCCGTTCAGCGTCACCACGCGCTGCTGACCGAGATCCCACACCTTTACGGTCTTGTCATTAGAGCAGGAAGCCAGCCGTCCATCAGGCAATACCGTGACTGAGTTCACCCAGTCGCCATGCCCATGCAGCGTCGCCACGCATTGCTGGCTGTCGGGCTTGCCCAGATCCCACACCTTTACGGTTCCATCATTAGAGCAGGAAGCCAGCCGCCCATCGGGCAATAACGTGACTGAGTTCACCCGATAGGTATGCCCATACAGTGTCGCCACACATTGCTGGCCGTCGGGCTTGCTTAGATCCCACACCTTTACAGTCCCGTCATCAGAACAGGAAGCCAGCCGTCCATCAGGCAATAACGTGACTGAGTTCACCCTGTCAGTATGCCCAATTAGCGTCACCACGCATTTGCGCCGACCTGACCTGCCCAGATCCCACAACTTCACGGCTCGGTCATCAGCACAGGAAGCCAGCAAACCATTGGCCAATGCCGTAACTGAGTTCACACTCCTGTTATGCCCTCTCAGAACGGCCACACAGGCTCTCCAGGCTTTGCTTCCCAGATGAGCAAAGTATTGATTGCTGACGAATCGATAATAGGCAAGCCGTAATAAACGGTCATGAATTTTATTGCCAGGAACAGCGGGTACCTTCCTTTTTCTGATTATTTTTCTATAGGCTTCAAAGGCAGAGCCATAATATTGAATGGCTAGTTTTTTCAGTTTTTCTTCTGTGTTGAACAGTGTCATTAAACGCTTATTTGTTAAAGCCAGGCTTCTAACATCAACGAAAGACAAGTCGTTAGAAATTTTAATCAGGAGTTCATTTGGCAATACCATTAAAGACGACACCTGTCCTGGATGAACAACTGAAATCCCCGCAGTCGTTTTTTTTCCTGTCTGATTGTCCAACGGATGTGTTTCCCGGGGATAATGAGGGGAAGAACCGTTAGTATTATCAGCAATATGATTAGCCATGCAGTCTCTGACCAGTGAATAGCTCTAAAGTTCTTTTCCCGGAAATATAATAATCAGTCTGCTTGAATTCAGGTTATATCACTCCGCCCTGATAAAGAGTAAAGCCCTATTCACCTCCTGACCCGACTATAAAAAAATCGTTAACTTAATAAATGAATTAATGAGCGCATGAATCCGGTCCTGAAGACAGAATAAGGGATCAAGACAGGCCACTGCGTGGCAACTTTCATAAGATACCACTGCTATTTTTTACATCTTTAAACGATTTTTCTTCTTTTATGAGGAGAGGAACAAGGAGCCAGCCGTCCATCCATAACTTTCGTTCACACCGTCGGTATGCACATTCTACGCCGCCACGCATAGCTACCCTACCCCGTCGGGCTCTCTCAGATCCCATACCTTTACAGTCTTGTCAAAAGAGCATGAAGCCAGTCGCCCACCGGGCAATGACGTAACAAAGACCACCCAGCCGGTATGCCCATGCAGCGTCGCCACGCATGGCTCTCCGTCGGGCAAACTCAGATCCCATACCCTTACGGTCTTGTCAAAAGAGCAGGAAGCCAGCCGCCCATCGGGCAATAACGTGACTGATTTCACCAGAGCGGTATGCCCACTCAGCGTCACCACGCATGGCTGCCCGTAAAGATTGTTCAGATCCCACACCTTTACGGTCTTGTCATCAGCGCAGGAAACCAGCTGCTTACCGGCCAATGGCGCGACTGCGTTCACCCAGCCGGTATGCCCATTCAACGTTGCCACGCATGGTGGCCCCTGGAAATTGCTCAGATCCCACACTTTTATGGTCTCGTCCTCAGAGGAAGAAACCAGCAGCCCGTCAGGTAATTGCGTGACTGAGAATACCCATGATTGATGACTATTCAGTGTCGCCAAGCATTGCTGACCATCGGGCTGGTTCAGATCCCAGACCTTTATGGTCCTGTCAGTAGAACAGGAAGCCAATCGCCCATCGGCCAGTGTCGTGATTGATTTCACACTGCCATTATGTCCATTCAGCGTCGCCACACATTGCTGCCCGTCGGGCTGGTTCAGATCCCACACCTTCAGGGTCTTGTCATCAGAGCAGGAGACCAGCCGCCCGTCGTACAATGTCGTGACTGAGTTCACCCTGCCAGCATGTCCATTGAGCGTCTCCACACATTGCTGCCCGTCGGGCTGCTTCAGATCCCACACCTTCAGGGTCTTGTCAAAAGAACAGGAAACCAGCCGCCCATCGGCCAACGCCGTGACTGAGCTCACCCTGTCAGTATGCCCCTTAAGTGTCGCCACGCAGGTTTTTTGGGTATTAATTCCCAGAGACTTCAGGTATTTATTACTTGCGTTTCGATGATCAGTAAGCCCCAGGCAGGAAGTCCGTTGCCCATCGGCTAATGGTGTGACTGAGTTCACCCCGACAGTATGCCTTTTCGTTGCCACCCAGGCTTGCCAGGTATTATTTTCCAGAGAAGCCAGGTATTGATCGCTTAAGCATCGATGATAAGCAAGCCGTAATACCGGGTCATAAATTTCATTGTTCGGAACAGCAGGTATATGTATATCCCGGTCTTCAATCAGTTTTCTATAGGCTTCAAGGTCAGAGCCATAATATTGAAGGGCCAGTTTTTTCAGTTTTTCTTCTGTGTTGAAAAGTGTAATCAAACGCTTACTGGTTGTAGCCAGGTGACTAACATCAACGAGAGACAGGTAGTCAGAAATTTTAATCAGGAGCTCATTTGGCAATGCCAGTAAAGGCGACACCTGTTCCGGAGGAACAACCGAACCCCCCTCTGTCGCTGTTTCTCCTGCCTGGTTACCAGACGGGCTTGTTCCCTGGTAGTGGTCAGGGTAAATGGTATCAATATCTGCGATATTTTTTTTCACACCACCTCTGACCGGTAAACAGCCCTAAAGTTCTTTTACCGGAAATGCAAAAATCAGCTTGCCTGAATTCAGGTTATATCACTCGGCCCTGATAAAGAGTAAATCCCTATCCACTTCCCTACCCGACGATAAAAACGTCGTTAACTCAATAAATAAATGAATTAGTGAATGCAGGAATATGGTCCCGGAAACATGATCAGGACTCAAGGCAGGCCATTGCTCGGCAACTTTCTCTTCAGATACCACCGGTAATTTTTACATCATTAAACGATTTTTCTTCTTTTTCGCGGGGGGGAGCAGAAAGTCGGCTGCTCATTCAGCTTTACCATGCATTGCAGCCCGTCTGGCTTGCCCAGGTCCCACAACTTTATGGTCTCGTCAAGAGAGCAGGAAGCCAGTCGCCCACCGGGCAATGGCGTAACAAAGAGCACTTCTTTGGTATGCTCTTTCAGTGTCGCCAAACATTGCTGGCCGTTCGGCTTGCTCAGGTCCCACACCTTAATAGTCCCATCATAAGAACAGGAAACCAGCCGCCCATCGGGCAATGTCGTAACACAGGTCACCCAACCGGTATGCTCATTCAGCGTCATCACACATTCCTGACCGTTGGGCTTGCTCAGGTCCCACACCTTAATAATAGACCCATCATGAGTACAGATAGCCAGCCGCCCATCGGGCAATGGTGTGATTGTGAACATCCAGCAGAGCGCATTCCGCGTTGCCACACATGCCTCACCGACGGGCTTGCCCACGTCCCACAACTTTATGGTATCGTCAAGAGAGCAGGAAGCCAGCCGCCCATCGGGCAATGTCCTAACGCAGGTCACCCAATCGGTATGCCCATTCAGCGTCGCCACACATTCCTGACCGTTAGGCTTGCTCAGGTCCCACACCTTAATAGTCCCATCATAAGAACAGGAAACCAGCCGCCCATCGGGCAATTGCATAACTGAATTTACATCCCCGGTATGCCCGTTGAGCGTCGCCACGCATTGCTGGTCGTCGGGTTTGCTCAGATCCCACACCTTTACGGTTTTGTCTTGAGAGCAGGAAGCCAGCCGCCCATCGGCCAATGCTATGACAGATCCCAGCCGGGAGGTATGCCCATGGAGCGTCATGACGCATTGCTGCCCGTGGGGCTTCCCTGGGTCCCACACCTTTATGGTTTGACCATCACAGGAAGCCAACCGGCCATCAGACAATAACGTGACTGAGATCACCCCGGAGGTATGCCCATTCAGCGTCATCACGGAGGTTTGCAGGGGATTACTTTCCAGATATTTATTGCTTACGTAGCGATGATAAGCAAGCCGTAATAAAGGGTCATAAATTTCATTACCCGGAACAGCAGGTATATCCATGTTTTCAATCATTTTTCTATAGGCATCAGAGGCAGAGCCATAATATTGAGCGGCCAGTTTTTTCAGTTTTTCTTCTGTGTTGAAAAGTGTAATTAAACGCTTATTTGTTAAAGACAGGCGTCTAATATCAACCACAGTCAGGTAGTCAGCAATTTCAACCAGGATCTCATCCGGTAATACCAGTAAAGGTGACATCTGTTGCGGAGGAACAATCGATACCCCCTTGGTAGTTTTTCCTCCCGTCGGGTGATCAGCCGGGTTTGTTACCGGGTATTGGTTAACGGAATTATCAGCATTAACCGCGGTATCTTTACCCATACAGCTTCTGATGAATAGCTCTGAAGTTCTTTTCCCGAAAAACAATAAAACGTAACAATTCAGCACCCAGTAAAGAAGAATTACTGCAATAAGGGAAGGGGTATTGAAGCAGGAAGGTTCTCAGAGCAATCTTAGAATGCCCGATAGGGCGGGGAGTACTTATTGAATCCACATTATGAAAAATGTGGATCATTCCTGCCAAACCCGGTCTTTAAATTTCTACCGGTTACTTCCCGATACAGAAGGACGAAAAGATGCGACCCAGCAGATCATCACTGGAAAAGGTGCCGGTAATTTCTCCCAGGGCTTTCTGAGCAAGGCGAAGGTCCTCGGCGAGCAGCTCACCGGCACCAAGGTGCTCCAGTTGTTGACGGCCGTTTTCAATATACTCTCCCGCCTGTCGCAACGCTTCCAGGTGGCGACGCCTGGCAGAAAAGCTGCCTTCCATAGCACCTTCAAATCCCATACAGGCTTTCAGGTGCTCCCGGAGAGCACCAACCCCGCGCTCGCTTTTCTGGTCATTACAGGCACAGAGTCGTATAACCGGAACACCATCAACTTCTGAAAACCCGGGCTGCTCTCCGGTAAGGTCGATTTTATTGCGAATGATGGTCAGTTTCTCCTGAACGGGCAAACGGTCGGCAAACTCAGGCCAGATATCATGAGCATGGGTTGCTTCGGTTGATGATCCATCCACCATCAGCAACACCCGGTCAGCCTCTTCAATGGCTTTAAAGGCCCGCTCGACACCAATCTGTTCCACCCGGTCTTCGGTTTTGCGCAGACCGGCGGTATCAATCACATGCAGTGGCATGCCATCGATATTGATATGCTCTTTCAATACATCCCGGGTCGTGCCGGCAATATCGGTGACAATGGCCGTGTCCCGGCCAGCCAGAACATTCATCAGGCTGGATTTTCCGGCATTGGGCCGACCGGCAATCACCACGGTCATGCCATCCCTGAGAATCGCGCCCTGGCCCGCTTCACGGATAACCTCACCAAGCTGTTGCGAGATACTGGCCAGCTCACCGGTGACTTTGCCATCGTTCAGGAAATCAATTTCCTCTTCCGGGAAGTCGATAGCGGCCTCAACATAGATTCTCAGTTCGATCAAAGACTCAACCAGTGCATTGACCCGTTGTGAGAAAGCGCCTTGCAGTGAGCGTAAGGCGGAACGTGCCGCCTGCTCGGAAGTGCTGTCGATCAGGTCGGCAATGGCCTCAGCCTGGGCAAGGTCCAGTTTGTCATTCAGAAAAGCCCGCTCGGAGAACTCTCCCGGGTTTGCCTGACGGACGCCAAGCGCCAGAATGCGTTTCAGCAGCAGATCAAGGATGATGGGGCCACCATGGCCCTGAAGCTCAAGCACATCCTCACCGGTAAAGGAGTTGGGGTTGGGAAAATAAAGCGCGATGCCTTCATCCAGAATCTGGCCACAGGCATCATGAAATGGGGTGTAGTGGGCAAAGCGCGGTTTAGGCTCCAGCTTCAGTACTTCTCTTGCCACACGCAGGGCATCAGGACCCGACACCCGAATAATACCCACGCCTCCACGACCGGGGGCTGTGGCCTGGGCGACAATGGTATCCTGGTGAAGGTTGCTGAAATCAGACATATCGAGCCATCGGTAACTGCTAAAACGATGGCATAGTCTATGCCCGGTGCCTGTTTTAGTACAGGATCATGAGCTTATCCTGCGGGGCAATTTCAACTGGCTGTTGTCACGGAGCTTGTTGATATCTCTGTTGATAAAAGCATCCGGGTTGAGTTTATAAAGGTCCTTCATCAAGGATGTCCAGTTGTCATAGTCCGGATACAGAGGTAACAGTTTAATCGCCACCATGCTGATGGTATAGCCTTCAGGGACCTTGTATACCGGAGTCTTTCCGGTTCTGGACAGCAGTGAGTTACTGATTTTGTTGTATGAAGGGGCGGTCACATTACCTGTGGTTTCCTCAGGCGGTCTTACGCTGAGGGGTTCCCCTTGAATACGCTCCACCGGTTTGGATGATGTCGATGTGCCATCCATAGAGTGTTTGGGGGATTGTTTCTCTGGTAGCTGCAACACAGTCCCTTTTCTGATTGCACCAATATCATTATTTACAAACAGTGAGGGGTTTAGCTTTGCCAGTTCCTGGAGTAAGTCATACCAGCTGTCGAACTGTGGATAATCGGGTATCAACTTATGGGCAATGGCAGCAAGACTCTGACTTGCAGTGACCTTATAAATAGTTTCTGCTGTCTGCTGCACCGGCTGCTCTGCAGGCATTGATGGCATTTTTCGGTCCAGCTTTGCCAACGTCTGATGCGTTTTTTCCGGCTTACGGTAAATATCGGTATTTGCTGTCTGCGCTTCTGCTTGCTCCGAAGTGGGAGAGAACCTCTGCTCTTGCTTTGCTAACGCCTGATGTGTTTTTTTCGGCTGATTGCTTTTCGTATCAGATGTCTGTGCTGCTGATGACTGCTGAGCGGCAGCGGCCCTCTTTTTGGCTATTTCTGCCAACTTCTGCCGTAATTCCTGCCGCTTACGGTGACTATCAGCGTTTGATCTCTTTATTTCTGGCTGCTGCTCGGCCAACTCCTGATTTTCCGCCTCAATCTCAACAGCACCGGCATCGGGCATGATCAGTATTTCATTCGCCCGTAGCCTGTTTGGATTACCGTCAGTGAAAGCCCCGGGGTTCATATAAACGATCTGTTGCATCACCCCTCGCCATCCAGTGGGATGGGGATATTTATACTGCATTCTCCAGGCAATCGTACTGACATTGTCGCCAGCCGCAACTCTATAGAGATGATCATTTTGACTGGCATCAGGGAGGTTTAGCAGGGTTCCTGCGGGTATCTTGTTGATATCACCGCCGATAAATGCATCAAGGTTATTTCTCACCAGACCTTTCATTATCCACCGCCAGCCCATCGAGCCGGGGTCAGCCTTGCTTAGCCTCATGGCGATAGTGCTTAGCGTGTCACCTTTGGCAACCCGGTAAGTTTTCTGTCCTGCCATCAAATTGCCACGGGGCATGGCTTTATCAAGACGATCAGAATGACCGGCGTCAGGAAGGTTTAACAGGGTTCCTACACGTATCTTGTTAATATCACCGCCAATAAATGCACCGGGGTTACTGCTTACCAGACCTTTCATTACCTCTCGCCAGCTGCCCGGATAAGCGTTGCTTAGCTTCATGGCTATAGAGCTTAGACTTTCACCTTTGGCAACGCGGTAAGTTTTCTGCCCAGACATCGAAGAGGGTTGAACATTGTTACGATTGATCCTTCCAGCTGTCCTGGACTGACGGTTTTCCCTGGCCTGCTTATATCCATTCATTTTCTTACGTAATGCTGCCAATGCCTGTGTTTTGGCAACATCACCAGAGGTCTTTGACGGTGAGGTATCCTGATGAACCGATTGGTCGGAAGAATGGTTCGGTTCCTGTTCATACGACTTCAGTTTGCTGCTTAATGCGGCCAACGCCTGCTTCTTGGCACTGTCACCGGGTGTTTTTGCCGGGGCGTTATTCTTGACAACCTGAGGCTTTTTCCCGCCCTTGATATCTAACAGGTTAAAAGCAATGTGTCGCCCATTGTTACCGGGACGAATTTCATAAACACCATAGGCCTTTTTTCTTCCCGCCGAAAACCTGACCACAGCCGTCAGTTGCCTGGCATTGATGTCACGGGTCGAGCGAGCCCTGAGCACCGTTTCTCTGTTGTTATTCGCCGTTATATCAAACTGAAGACCTGCAACCTGCTGATTATAATCGATGCCTTGTCGGTAATAGTCGGTAATTGAGCCCAACTGAACCTTAAGGTTGTCTTTGCCGGCAAGGCCTTCTGGCAGGTCTTTGATGATAATTGTTGAGTTTAACGAGTGGCTGACCGTCGAAGGTGCTTGTCCGTGTTGACTGTGCGCAACGTTGGTCTTGCCCTTGGCAGTGTCAGATGTTTTTACCGAAGCCCATGACGGTTGGTCGATGACCTGATTGTTTTCTCGGAGATGTCCTGGCAGTTGTAACTGCGCATTAACCCGCAGTTTATTGATATCGCCATTGATGAAGGCCTCTGGGTTCAGAGAGGCCAGCTGGTTCATCAGTGTTCGCCAGTTGGCCACCTCCGGATACCGGGGCAGCAACTCCATGGCAATGCCACTGATACTTTGCCCCGCCTTGACCCGGTAATGCCCGGCGGAAGACATCGTAAGAACGTCTACGTCTGAAGCGGTAATACTGGTCTCAGAGGGTAATGGCTGGGCCGTAGCGTAGGACTGTCGGGCTTTGGCGGTTGTGATCGGCTGTTCAGGCTGATGGTCAGCGTTAAGCAGATTTAAGGTAACCTGCTGTTCGTTACCGGGCGTTAACTTGAAATTATAGATCCCATATATTTTCTGACTCCCCACCGTCAACTTGATCACAGCCTTCAGTTCGCTGGAGGTAATTTCCCGAACCGAGCGAACCTTGATCAGCGGCTTGCCATCGCTATCTTTGGCCACTTTAAACCGCAGACTGGAGACCTGCTTGTCATACTCAATATTATGCCGGGAAAATTCGGTAATAGACCCAAGCTTTACCTTCAGCTTCTTGTTGGTAAGTTCTGACGGCAGAGCATCAATGGCAATGGTCGCATTGAATAGTTGGTACTGATCAGTACCAATAGTCATGTACCCCAGCTCAGGATTGGCTGATGCGCTCCCGATAACACTGCTTACTATGGCTGTGCTTATCAGTTTTTTAATCATGTTGCTGATCTTATCCAGTTAGCCCAACGTGGGAAGGCCAAGTTACTAACTGTTTATCGGTTCAGCCCAGAGCAACTGTAGAAAATTCAGACGCTATTTTTTACCGCATCAGAATGAGTATGGGCAGGCTCTTTTCAGGATAGGGTTTTATCAAAGCGAGGTTGAGGAGAAGAGGGAGAGCGAAGCAGCTTTAACCGGGAAAGCTGCTTCGCGAAAGGCTTAGCCTTCTTGTTCGATTTTCCGGGTAATAATGTACTGCTGGATAATCGACAGCACGTTGTTGGTCACCCAGTACAGAACCAGACCCGCCGGGAAGAACAGGAAAAAGAAGGTGAAGATCACCGGCATCATCTTCATCACTTTAGCCTGCACAGGATCTGGCGGTGTCGGGTTCAGCATCTGCTGAATGAACATCGAAGCCCCCATGATCAGTGGCAGGATAAAGTACGGATCCATCTGGGACAGGTCGTGAATCCAGCCCAGCCATGGAGCCTGGCGCAACTCCACCGACTCCAGCAGAGTCCAGTACAGGGCAATGAACACCGGCATCTGGACCAGAATCGGCAGACAGCCCCCCATCGGGTTGACCTTCTCTTTCTTGTACAGCTCCATCATGGCCTGAGACATTTTCTGGCGATCATCGCCATACTTCTCTTTCATCTCCTGAAGCTTGGGCCCCAGTTTGCGCATTTTCGCCATGGACCGGAAACTGGTGGCATTCAATGGATAGAATACCGCCTTGACCAGTACTGTCAGCAGAATGATGGACCAGCCCCAGTTGCCAACCAGAGAGTGAATCCACTTCAGGATGGTGAACAGTGGCTGCGCCAGGAACCAGAGCATGCCGTAGTCAACGGTCAGCTCAAGACCATCGGACAGAGACTTCAGGTTTTCCTGGTTCTTTGGGCCAACATACAAAGTGGCACCGGTCTCGATGGTTTCACCAGGCTGGGCCACCATGGCATCGTCATAGAAGCCGACGAAGTTGTAGCCATCTTTGTTCTGCTTGGTGTAATACTGATGGGCTTTCTGCTGATCAGGAACCCAGGCACTGACAAAGTAGTGCTGGAGCATGGCGGCATAACCACCCTGAACCCGCTCAGCGAATGCCTTATCAGCAAAATCATCAAAAGGCAGCTTGGCGTAAGGCTCATCATTAGAGCGAACCGCCGCGCCCAGATAAGTGTTCATTGGCGCTTTGGAGTTAAGCTGACTTGGATCTTCTGAATTATCCCGCTTCAGCTGGGCATAAAACTGATCACGCCACACCTTATTGCTGTTATTGATCACCTGGTAATGAACAGCAACATCGTAGCGGTCACGATAGAAGGTGAAGGTTTTGGTAATGTCGACGCCATCCATGGTTTTATGGAGATCAACGGTCAACGTGTTCTCACCATCACCAAGCGTGTAGTTGGCCTGCTTTACCTGGTAAACCCCGCGAAGGTTGTTCGCGTCCGGGCCATCGGTTTTTGCCAGCGCACTCTGTGCAGTGAAGACACAGGTGGTTTCTCCCTGACAGTCCGGGCTGTTCACCAGAAGCTGGAAAGGCACCGTTGGCTCTCCTTCTTCCGGCAACCATGCCGGGTATTGCGGCAGGGTCAGGCTGATGATATCGCCACCGGCAGGGTCAATCAGCGCATCAATGGTATTGGTCTTGACGCTGATAAGCTGGGCAGAAGGTTTTACCGCACCATCGTCGGTGTCGGGAATAGCGTTGCCATCAGTCATCGACGGCAGATCGGAACCAGCTTGACTGCTGGATACGGAGTGAGCGACGGATGCCGACTTCGGCGTACCGGGATAGTCTTCATTCCATTGCTGCAGTGTTAAAACACCAACTACAGCAATAGCGCCGATCAGGAGTGTTCTTTGGAAATCCATGAGTTCCGGGCCACACATTCAGGTGAATGAATATGATTGTCTGATTGTGTCCGATGATCACCAGAATCTTTTTCCGGTACCGGGTCAAATCCTCCTGGATGCCAGGGGTGGCACCTCAGTAGTCGGAGCAAGATAAGCTTGCTACCAGTCAGAAAACCATGACGATTTAAGGCTTCCAGGCCGTAGGCAGAGCAAGAGGGGTAAAAGCGGCACCGGCTGGGCATCAGAGGACTTAGCGCATAGCGGTATATCCTGATCAGTCCCATCAGCAATGATCGGGGGATAGTTGCTAATCTGCCCATAAATGCCTTCATTTTGTCGGCGCCCTTAGTCCTGTAGAAAGCCCCTGGCTCTATAGCAAGCCTTTAGCCAGATCAAAGCCTTATTGCTTATTAACATGCCCTGTGCGGGCAACAGCCTCAGACAGTCGACACTCAACTGCGGCTGTTTCTATAAGAAAGCTTTCTGAGCCTGGTCGAGCCGAACAGGAAAAACCCCGGGGCTTCCTGTTAACTCTGGCATTTTCTTCAGGTTGGATATCAACGTGATGCCGACGCTTCCCATTCGTGCAGCCTTCGTTTCAACCTTTGCCACTGCTGGTTGAGTAGCAGGTTCAGGTCACTGTCATTCAGATCACTGAAACCTTTCCGGACCAGAACGACAATATCCAGGTTACCAACTTCATCCTGTTTCAGACGAAAGGTTTCCCGGATATGACGTTTGGCCCGGTTTCGGCCAACGGCAGTACGAATATTTTTTTTGGCAACCACCAGCCCCAGTCTTGCCCGGCCAAGCTCATTGGCTTTTGCCAGTATCAGAAGCTGTCTGCTGGATACCTTGATATCCGTTGTATCAAATACCTGTTTGAAATCAGCCGAGGAGCGTAGCCGTGATGCACGGCTAAAAGATAAGCTCACACTGATGCTCTCTTAGCCACAGGCGGTTGATCAGGCTGACAGACGCTTGCGTCCCTTAGCTCGACGACGGTTGATTACCGCACGGCCGTTCTTGGTAGCCATGCGCGCACGGAAGCCGTGGTTACGCTTGCGCTTCAGGTTGCTTGGCTGGAAAGTTCTTTTCATCGTGGTTACTCGTCTTAATGGACTTACAAAAGACGGGCATTCTAAGTAATTGCAGGGTTAGCGTCAATTTGCATTTGTCAAGAAGCACCGCATTACTACCCGTTGTTTCTCCCTACACTTCCTTCGCTCATTCCGTCCTGAGTTGATGATCATCGCCGTAAAGCTGGTTTTCAATTTTTTCCCGGCAGGTTCTGCCCTGCTTCGCACGAATTTTCTGCAGGTTGCCCAAAGGGGTGGCCTTAGCGATCCGACTGTTTAGTTCGCCATCATCTCTCAGGCGGTTACGCCATTCATTGAACTTGTTGGCAGCCTGGTAAAACGCGGCCGACAATGCCTTGATTCGGCGGATCTCTTCGATACCATCAGCAGGGTCCCGGTCCCGGGCAATATCTCCGTAAAGATGCCCCAGCATTGACAGATAGGAAGCGGTGGTAAATACCATGGACAGACTGTGCTCAAAATCCGTTAACTGCTGTTCGGCCGTCTCCAGCGGATGATCCTGCCATCGCCGTTTGAGATCCTCCAGGGCCAACGGTTCTGCATGGAGAAAACAGAGCCAGTTTAAGGATTTGTCGATCAACAGATGACGCAGTGCATCACGGGCTACACTGATGTCGCCGGTCAGGGGAATGGGCTCACTCCGGGCCAGCCCGAACTGGCCAAGCAGGGGGCTTTGCTGGGGGATTACCGAGAATTCAATGGTCTTCTCCCCTGCCTGCACTGACTGACTTAACAACTGCAAATGCTGGTGGTTATTGGCCAGCTCCCGCAGGCGCCACAAATCCAGCCGGGCGATGGTGGCTTGCTGAAAATCCCAGTTGACTTTCCCATTAGCTTCCAGCAGCAACTCATAGGCCTGGTCGTACCCCCGGCAGTATACGGCATGGGTAACTGACAGACTCAGGATCGCCATATCGTATTGTGTAAGCCATTGGGTTTGACATTGCGGAACAACCGCCAGGGGAATATCCACTGTCGGCCGGTGGTCAGCACCAACTGCTTTATTTGCCCTGCCTGTTTTGTGGCTGTCAGCTGCTGAACGCTCTTTGCCGCCCCTGGAGCCCGCTCTTTTATGTTTGGACCGCTTGCCTTTGTTTTTATTTCTGGGGGCTACAGCGGATGACCGTTTTGGCATGTCATCACTCAGCAGCCAGTCATCGTTCAATGCAGGGGAATTCACCACTGAACTGGCTTCAGCGCTTAACTCCAGGATGTCACGGACCTCGGCCAGCCCACTCTGCAGCTTGACGGCACCTAAACTGCCATAGTGTTCCATCACATCATTGAGCAAACCGGAAATTTTCAACAGGTCCGGTTCCCTGGATTTTAACAACAGCAGAGCCAGCTTCAGCTTGCCCGCTTCCACACCACGAATAATGGCTGATTCAATACTGGCAATGGCTTCTTCAGTATTCGCATTTTCTTGACTCATCTGGAGTGAGCCAAGCAGCCAGAAAGCTTCTGGCAAACGGGATAACCGGGCCTGAGCAATGGCCTTGTCGAGCTGTCCATCCAGATAAAAGATCAGGCTTTTCAGGTAATATCTCAGGTCATCATTCTCGACTCTGGCAACACTATCCTCACAGGCATAATTGATCAGAAACTCCATAAGGGCATACAGCGCCGGATTATCCTGGCCATCGTTACAGGCCGCTTTCTGCGAATTTACCAATAGTTCTTTGACGGATGGCAGCGAGCGGTTCTGGTACAGAATCTGCAAAGCGATCAGGCCAATGTCCGGTGAGCAGAATCCGCTTTGCCAAAAACCAAGACAGAAGAACGTATACTCGATCGTACAGGTCTCATCGAATTCGCCACTGCCCATAAAATCCTTTCTTATGCCCTCGACGTCCCGGATCGTGGTGGTTGTTAATTCCAAAAAATGTGCTTTTATCTGCTGCCATTGAGTGAGCAAATCCTCAGCAACCTGTTCTTGCCGGAATATCGGGTCTGAGGTAACCAGTTGTTCAACAATGTCATACAGCTTTTCACATTTGGCAATATCAAGACTGTGACAGCGGATATTCCCCAACGAAGTCATGATTTGACCAAACAGAATCTTCGATAATCTCTGATCGTCCATGGTGGGATCATCGGCCGAATAGAGGCAGGAAATACGCAGCCGGGCTCTCTCTTTATCAATCTCCCGGATAAGACCATCGTTCAGAAGAGCGACCACCTTGCGGTTGATAGCCAGAGTGTTGGCACTTCGACCTCTATCAGAAATTACCAGCAGGCTTAGATACCAGATACACATAATAAACAGCTCTTGCTGTTCATCAGGAGTATCTGGCTGGTAACTGAGCAAACACTCCACAAGCTGATCATCATAATGGCACATCTGCTGTTCCAATCCGTGGAGCTTGCAGTTGTTCCTCATCGATGGATCCAAACTCAACGCATCCTGCACGAATAGGCAGTTAAAACACCAACGCTGAATCCTCTCAGAGAACATTGACAAGTTTTTGTCCTTGGCAATTTGACCGATTTCCAGGGTCAACTTTGGAATCATTTTACGGAACAGATTGATTTTACTCTGCAATTGAGTCCTATGCAGGCCACAATAGTACCCGATTGGCTCAAATCCCCCGTATGTCGGCATAAATTCCATTTCTAACAAAGGATTTATCTTGTACCGGTTCAGCTGAAAATCGGTTCCCTTTGAGATCTGCCTGAATCCATTCCTACCTTCCCGGGCAGTCGAGTTTATATTGGCCACGGACTGCTCGGGCAGCTTCTTTTCTGTTTGACTGGCATCCTTCACACATCGCCCGAAAGCACCCTGGCTAGCCAAGTGCCCTGTGACCTCATTGTTGGCCATGGGCAATTGTGCCTCCAGCACAGCCGTCAGCCTTGATAGCGGATCTAACATAATGAATGAATTTTATTTTGTTGGTATGGCCTTGGAACACCCTGTTCAAGTTAGTACAAAAGATCAAATAATGTTAATCACCAGGCAGCGATTCATAGATATATAAATAGATAAGTTATCTCTTATGTGATGTGTTTTTGATTTTAATGTAATTATTTAGGCAGGGTTTTTCTGTGGATAACTCCGTTTATGCCAGTTATCGTCTGCCTTTGGGGATGTGTGCTTTTTTGTAGAAATCCCGGAGGTATGTTGTTGTTTTGGTCTTGATGGCTTGTGGATAAGTGTGGCTGTTATCCACAGTTCTCTTGTTATTCAATTTACCCACAGGAAGATCATAGGGTTTATTGCCATTCATAAACGGACCTACCCACAGGGTGCAGTAAGCAATATTTTCCTCCGCATTATGGCTGTTTTATTTTCAACTCATTGAATTATAAGGATATTGTTTCTGATGGATGATCTGTTGTCCTATTTTGCAGGTGTGGATAACTTTTGCCAGAAAGGATACAATTCCCTTTTGTCTATCCAATCGTTATTTCATACCTGAAGGTCTTCAGCAGGCTGTCTGACCGGCTTCAGTGATACCCGTATCAAACCTTGATTCTGATCCTTATCTATATCCGGAGATGGGTGGGAGAGCGGGAGAGTAGGAGAGTAGGAGAGTGCCTGTGCCCCTTGAGCTGTGGCAAAAATGTATCGATATCCTGCAGGATGAGCTGTCTTCTCAGCAATTCAATACCTGGATTCGCCCTTTGAAAGTGATGGGGGACGAACACGATTTGTGTTTACTGGCTCCCAACCGGTTCGTTGCCGACTGGGTGAAAGAGAAGTTTTTGCCAAGAATCGAAGAGATTCTGGATGAACTGTCCGATGGGGACTCTCCAGCCGTAGCGTTGGCGGTGTCCAATCGTCGGCCACCCTCACTGAGCAAGCGATCTGCACGGCCAAGAGAGCCGCAGCTCAGGGAAGTGCCACCCAGAGAGATTCAGCCTGCGGCAACGGTGACCGTTTCTGAGAAACCCATTGAGAACCCGCTGAAACAGGCCGCTATTGAGCGTTCCGTGGTTACCCATGAGCTGGTGTCTGCTTTAACAGTAGCGCAGGACAATACCCCGGAGCCGGATCTGGTATCAGACTCCGGTTTTCAGGAAGATGACAGCAGGCAGACAGAAGAGCCCGCCCAGATCAAGGTAAACCCGCTGAAAGAGTCGGTGAGTGCTGCGGCTGATGAGCCTGTTACCCCGGTGCGGCAGGTTGAAGTTGAAGGGTCTATCAAGCATCACAGTTCGCTGAACACTGGTTTCACTTTTGAAACCTTTGTTGAGGGTAAATCAAACCAGCTGGCCCTGGCGGCCGCTCGACAGGTGGCAGAAAACCCCGGTGCTTCCTACAACCCACTGTTCTTATACGGTGGCGTTGGTCTGGGTAAAACTCACTTGATGCATGCGGTGGGTAATTTCCTGGTCAAGCAGAACCGTAATGCCAGAGTCGTTTATTTACACTCCGAGCGTTTTGTTGCGGATATGGTGAAAGCACTGCAGCTGAATGCCATTAATGATTTTAAAAAATACTATCGTTCTGTTGATGCGCTACTGATTGATGATATCCAGTTCTTTGCCGGTAAAGAGCGCTCACAGGAAGAGTTTTTCCACACCTTCAATGCGTTGCTGGAAGGTGGTCAGCAGATGATTCTGACCTGTGACCGTTACCCAAAGGAGATCAGCGGCGTTGAAGAACGGCTGAAGTCACGATTTGGCTGGGGTTTAACGGTAGCCGTTGAGCCGCCCGAGCTGGAAACCCGCGTTGCCATTTTGATGAAAAAGGCAGAACAGCAGAAAGTAGAACTGCCCCATGAAGCCGCCTTCTTTATTGCCCAGAGAATCCGTTCCAATGTGCGTGAACTCGAAGGTGCCCTGAAGCGGGTAATCGCCAGTGCGCACTTTATGGGACGCCGTATTGATATTGATCTGATCCGCGAGTCCCTGAAAGACCTGTTGGCTTTACAGGATAAACAGGTCAGTATAGATAATATCCAGAGGACGGTTGCTGAGTACTACAAGATCAAAGTGGCGGATATTCTTTCCAAGCGTCGCAGTCGTTCTGTGGCAAGGCCAAGGCAAATCGCCATGGCACTCTCCAAAGAGTTGACCAGTCATAGTTTGCCCGAGATTGGTGATGCCTATGGCGGACGTGATCATACCACCGTTCTTCACGCTTGCCGTAAAGTAAAAGAACTGGTCGAAGTGGATAACGAGATCAAAAGCGATTACAAAAACCTGTTGCGCTCACTGACAAGTTAATTCCACCTTATTCAACCTCATAAAAAGGTGAATACCTTTTTATATCAAGAGAAAGGAAAGCGATGAAATTTACCATTAATCGGGAAGCATTGCTTAAGCCACTTCAGCTGGTTGCCGGTGTGGTTGAGCGCAGACAGACGCTGCCGGTATTGTCCAATGTGTTGATGGTAGTCGATGGAAACCAGCTCTCGTTAACCGGTACTGACCTGGAAGTCGAACTGGTTGGCCGTGTCGCCCTGGAAGATGTTGCACAAGCCGGAGAGATTACGGTACCGGCCAGAAAGCTGATGGATATCTGTAAGTCCCTGCCTGAAAACACCCTGATTGAAGTGCATCAGGATGATCTGAAGGTCAAGGTAAAGGCTGGCCGGTCCCGGTTTACCCTCTCCACTTTGCCGGCCAATGAGTTTCCCAGTATTGAAGAGGAGGCGGGATCGGTATCCTTTACCATTGGTCAGTCACGTCTTCGTCGCCTGATTGACCGTACCGGCTTTGCCATGGCCCAGCAGGATGTTCGTTACTATCTGAACGGCATGCTGCTGGAAGTCAGCCAGAACTGTCTCCGTGCGGTGGCTACCGATGGACATCGCCTGGCCATGTGCAGCGTGGATGCCGATATCAACCAGCAGGACAAGCATCAGGTCATTGTGCCCCGTAAGGGTATTCTTGAGATGGCGCGTCTGCTCACCGAAGGGGAAGAGAGTGTTCATATTACCCTGGGTGCGAATCATATCAGAGCCAAAACCGGCGACTTTATGTTCACCTCCAAACTGGTGGACGGTAAGTTCCCTGACTATGAGCGGGTGATCCCGAAGGGCGGCAATAAAATCATTATTGGTGATCGCCAGGAACTGCGTCAGTCATTCCAGCGTGCGTCTATTCTGTCCAATGAGAAATACCGGGGTATCCGCCTGATTCTTTCGGATGGCCAGCTTAAGGTGATTGCTAACAACCCGGAGCAGGAGGAAGCCGAAGAAGAGTTGAGCCTGGCTTATCATGGTGACTCCATGGAGATCGGGTTTAACGTCAGCTACCTGTTGGATGTGCTTTCTGTGCTTTCTGGAGAGACCATCAAGATGACCCTCTCCGACCCGAACAGCAGTGCGCTGCTTGAGGAGTCTGAGTCTGGTGACTCCACCTATGTTGTTATGCCTATGAGGCTGTAACCGCCTGTCGGCAGAAGTAGTCAGTGTCTGATGTTGTGGCATCAGACACTCGCCCTGATCCGGCTTCCGGGCTACTCAGGTTCGGAAATAAACAGAATATGATTCAACAGCTCGCCATAACCGATATTAGAAACCTCTCCTCTGTTTCGCTTACCCCTTCCTCTTCTGTAAACGTGCTCTACGGGCTCAATGGCAGTGGTAAAACCAGCGTGCTTGAGGCCATACATCTTCTCGGGGTTGCCCGATCGTTTCGGACCTCCCGAATTAAACCGGTGATCAATCGTGATGCCGAGGTCTGTACGGTGTTTGGCCGAATCGGTGTGCCATCGGGAACCATACCGGTTGGCGTTTCCAGAAACCTGCGGGATGAAACACTGCAGATACGGGTGTCCGGAGAAAACCTGAAGTCCACCTCTGAGCTGGCCAGGTTACTGCCCTTACAGGTGATTAATCCGGACACCTTCCGTTTGCTTGAAGGCTCCCCAAAGCTGAGAAGGAACTTTATTGATTGGGGGGTGTTTCACGTGAAACATCATGACTTTTTCCCGCTATGGAAACGCATGCAGAAGGCTCTGAAACAGCGGAACAGTCTGCTCCGTCATGGTAGAATAAACGGTTCTGAATTGACTTCGTGGAACATAGAGTTTGCCAAAGCGGCCAATGCCATCGATGTGTTACGCGGCGATTATATCCAGAAACTGACGCCCGTCTTCAATGAGGTGCTTTCGGAACTGGCAGATCTGGATAATCTTTCCATCCAATATTACCGAGGGTGGGATCGGGAGAGAGAACTGCATGAAGTACTCAGTAGCGGACTGGCACGGGATGTCCAATCGGGCTATACCCATGCCGGGCCGCAACGGGCAGATTTAAGGATTCGGATGGGCAAAGGCAGTGCGGTTGATATCCTCTCCCGAGGTCAATTAAAACTGGTGGTCTGTGCACTGAAACTCGCTCAGGGCTTTTTATACAAAGAGCTGCAAGACAAACAGTGCATCTTCCTGGTCGATGACCTGCCATCAGAACTGGATACCCCTAATCGACAAAAGCTTTGTCGATTGTTTCAAAAAATGAACTGCCAGACCTTCATCACCTGTGTTGAGAAGGAGGCACTGGAACATTGCTGGTTGCCTGAAACGGAAGTGAAAATGTTTCACGTGAAACATGGGCAGGTTACTGTTACATCACATGAGAACCCTGGTCAGCAAAGTATTCGCCGGGCTGAGTCTTTGGAGATAGAGCATGAGTGAACAAAACTACGACGCATCCAATATAAAGGTCCTCAAGGGCCTGGATGCTGTCCGCAAGCGCCCGGGGATGTACATTGGTGATACCGATGATGGTACCGGTCTGCACCATATGGTGTTTGAGGTGGTTGATAACTCCATCGATGAGGCGCTGGCAGGGCACTGTGACAAGATTTCTGTCATTATTCACCCGGATGAGTCCATCACGGTTAAGGATAATGGCCGTGGTATCCCTGTGGATATCCATGAGGAAGAGGGCGTTTCTGCCGCTGAAGTCATCATGACGGTGCTTCATGCCGGTGGTAAATTTGATGACAACACCTATAAGGTCTCCGGCGGTTTGCACGGTGTGGGTGTGTCAGTGGTTAATGCCTTGTCCAGTCAGCTGAAACTGACCATCCGCCGCCATGGCAAGGTTCATCAGCAGGTGTACCATCAAGGGGTTCCGGAAGAGCCGCTAAAGGTTATTGGTGAGACGGACGTTACCGGCACGGAACTGCACTTTATTCCTTCCCCGGAGACCTTCTCAAATATTCAGTTCAGTTATGACATTCTGGCCAAGCGCCTGCGTGAACTTTCGTTCCTGAATTCAGGGGTCTATATCCAGCTGACGGATGAACGCACCGGCAAGGTTGATGACTTCAAATACGATGGTGGTCTGAAGGCCTTTGTGGAACACCTGAACCAGAATAAAACCACCATCAATAAAGTCTTCCACTTTGAAATGACCCGTGAAGACGGTATTGGTGTGGAAGTGGCCATGCAGTGGAATGACAGCTTCCAGGAAGGGGTATTCTGCTTTACCAACAACATCCCCCAGCGCGATGGTGGAACGCATCTGGCGGGCTTCCGTGCGGCGCTGACCCGAAGCCTGAATGGCTATATCGAACGGGAAGGTTTCCAGAAGACGGCCAAGGTGGCCACCTCCGGTGATGATGCCCGTGAAGGCCTGACGGCAATCATCTCTGTCAAAGTGCCGGACCCTAAATTCTCCTCCCAGACCAAAGACAAGCTGGTGTCCTCCGAGGTAAAAACCGCGGTAGAGCAGGAGATGGGCAAATACCTGGCGGACTACCTGGTAGAAAACCCCCAGGAAGCCAAAGCGGTTGTCGGTAAGATGCTGGACGCTGCCAGGGCCCGTGAAGCCGCCCGAAAGGCCCGGGAAATGACCCGCCGAAAAGGTGCCCTGGACATTGCCGGATTGCCCGGCAAACTGGCGGACTGCCAGGAGAAAGACCCGGCACTTTCTGAACTTTACATAGTGGAGGGTGACTCTGCGGGTGGTTCAGCCAAGCAGGGCCGTAACCGCAAGACTCAGGCGATCCTGCCTCTCAAGGGTAAGATCCTGAACGTTGAGAAAGCCCGCTTTGACAAGATGCTCTCCTCCCAGGAAGTTGGAACCCTGATTACAGCCCTGGGTTGTGGCATTGGCCGTACGGAGTTCAATATTGAAAAACTCCGCTACCATAACATCATTATCATGACCGACGCGGACGTGGATGGATCGCACATCCGTACACTGCTGTTGACCTTCTTCTTCCGTCAGATGCCTGAGCTGATTGAAAATGGCTACATCTACATTGCTCAGCCACCGCTGTACAAGGTTAAGCGTGGCAAGCAGGAACAGTACCTGAAAGATGATGGTGCGCTGGATGGTTACCTGACCCAGTCAGCACTGGAAAATGCCAGCCTGCATGTTAACGAAAATGCTCCCGGGATCAGTGATCAGCCCCTTGAAGAACTGGTGAAAGAGTTCAGAGACGTCCATAAAGTGGCCGATAAGCTGTCCCGTATTTACCCGGTCACTGTGCTTCGGGAAATGATTTACATGCCCGAAGTCACGGCAGAGAGCCTGGCTGATAAGAGCGTAATGGAGTCCTGGGTTGCCCAACTGAGCGAGAGAATTGAGAACCTGAAAGCCGCCGGTAGCACCATGACGTTCTCCGTAGAGGAAGACCGGGAACTCAATGTCTGGCTGCCCAAGGTGACGATTATTGCCCACGGTGTCGATAGCCACTATCGCTGGAATGCCGACTTCTTCGCCTCTACTAACTATAAAAAGATCGTTTCTCTCGGTAATAAACTGCAAGGGTTGATCGAGGAGGGGGCCTTTATTCAGAAAGGGGAGCGCAAGAAGGACGTGTCTTCGTTTGAGGAAGCCCTTGAGTGGCTGATGAGTGAATCCACCAAGCGCCATTACATTCAGCGTTATAAGGGACTGGGTGAGATGAACCCGGACCAGCTGTGGGAAACCACCATGGATCCGGATGTCCGCAGAATGCTGAAGGTCACCATTGAAGACGCGATTGCCGCAGACCAGATCTTCAATACGCTGATGGGGGATCATGTAGAACCCCGCCGAGAGTTTATCGAAAGCAATGCATTGAATGTTGCCAATCTCGATATTTAATCCAATTCAGTAGTGTCGGTTTTAACCGGCACTTTTTTTATTTTTTTGATTCTCAGGTGTTCTATGTCTCCAGAATGTAAAGCAATTATTCGACAGGAGTTGGAAGAGGCGAGGGTTGTGCTGAGCCGATTCCTGGATGATGACGCCAATCTTGAATCCATTGATCTTGCTGCCCGGTTATTGTCTGAGAGCTTTAAAGCCGGTGGCAAGGTACTGTCCTGTGGTAATGGCGGTTCCCACTGTGACGCCATGCACTTTGCTGAGGAGTTGACCGGACGTTTCCGCGATAATCGCCCTGGCTATCCGGCTATTGCCATTTCCGACCCCAGTCATATCTCCTGTGTATCCAACGACTTTGGTTATGAGTATGTCTTCTCACGTTACGTTGAAGCGGTAGGCAGGGAAGGGGACGTACTGCTTGGGATCAGCACCAGTGGTAATTCCGGGAATATTATCAAGGCGGTAGCAGCGGCCAGGGCAAAAGGGATGAAGGTTATTCTGCTCTCAGGCAAAGATGGCGGCCAGATGGCGGGGATGGCGGATGTTGAAATTCGTGTGCCTCACTTTGGTTATGCTGATCGGATTCAGGAGGTCCATATCAAGGCAATCCATATTATGATTCAGCTTGTTGAAAAGTATATGGAATAAAAAAATCCACAGTTATACCGGTTGTTTGGAGTTCTGGGAGGGTAATAATCTACCATGTGTTCAGCCCCGCCTAACGGTTGATCGGTTTAATACCATAGGCGGTAAAGGCACTGGCACCTGCAACGAGCCCCCCTAAAGCTATAATTGCGTTGCGAAGTGTGGTGGGGAACCGGACGCCATTCGTATCGCCATATATCTCACAGGCACAAGCCGATGTTAAAGCTCCGGAAGTCATCCCGACAGCAGTTCCGAAAACTTTAGAAACTCCCCCAGCAGATCCGAAAGAACCAACAGCAGAACCGAGAGCCAGGATAGCACAGGCAGTCACATAAGTAGCCAAAGTATGACCAATGACATTCGGCAAAGCGTCTAAGAGCACATGCTGGAGTTCTTTATCAGCAATGGCAAAATAACCCAGGAAAAGAAGCACGCCACAAGCCATACGTGTCACAGACGTGAGTATATGTAAGCCACGCAGAATAACTTGTGGGCAATGCTGTTTAAAAATGCTAATAGCGGTGGACGAAACACCAACCACACGTTCAGACAACGAAATATAATTTATCCTTTGCAATTCATAATCAGTTAATGGTTGTTCACACAGCAGACAGTGCCTTTGGTCAGAAGTAGCTAACCATAGTCGCATACATGATCGGCCAAACGCATGCCTACAGGTCAGTTGGATGAGTTCACAGTTTGCTACGTCATGACATATAGAGCATGAAACACCGTTAGTGACGTTCATAACATCTCTTGTTTTTACTGCTTTGAAAAACTTGGGACATCTTTATTTGGCTCTGGTTCCCTATGGGTACTTAAATTTTCCTGATTACCACTATCAATAAGAGACTTTCACCCAATACTATGGCTGAATTTTTTGGGAACACAGGTTATTCTCGCGGTAGGGCAGTCTTAAGTCCGACAGGTATCCTTGCTAAAAAAGTACGCTCTATTTTCCTCCAGTCTTCAGTTTTTAGCCGGTCCTGTCGGTAAGGGTACAGTTTGTTAGCTTTGGTAAAATATTCAGAAACCAGGTTTTTCAATTCATCTTTTGAAAAGAAATCCTGTGTTTTCTCAACAGGTAATAATGCTGCGATACGAAGGCAGTGTCCTAACTGACTAAAAGATGATGCATCGAGATACTGGCTTTTTTCTATTGCATTACATCCATGCTCAATGGCTTTAGCCAAAAGCCCTGGAATTTCCTTGCTTTGACCAGAATAAATGCACTCTCTGAAGTAACGAATACTGGTACACAAGTCCACTTCAGGCCCGGCAAAACCCTTTTTATCAAGTTGCATTTGGTCAAACTGACGCCAGTTCATTAAATCGACATGAATGTCGCCAAGGGCCAGTTCAATTTCCTTGTCGTTGCAGGGGGTGCCTTCATGCCCGGAGCGGTCGCTGCGCAGCTTGATAAAGATCGCCAGTGCTTCCTGATATCGTCCCATGCTCTGGTGTAGACGACCAAGGGCCAGTTCAATGTCCTTGTCATTGCAGGGAGTACTTTCATGTCCGGAGAGGTCGGTGCGCAGATTCTTAAAGACCGTCAACGCCTCCTGATGCCGTCCCATGTACTGGTATTGTCGGCCAAGGGTTAACTCTATGTCCTTATCGTTGCAGGGAGTATCTTCGTGCCCGGAACGGTTGGCGCGCAGTTTGTTAAAGATCGCCAGCGCCTTCTGATGCAGTTCCATGTGCTGGTATAGCCGACCAAGGGCCAGTTCAATTTCCTTGTCATTGCAAGGAGTGTCTTCATGCCCGGAGCAGTTGGTGCGCAACGTGGTAAAGATCGTCAGCGCCTCCTGATACCGTCCCATGTACTCGTATTGTCGGCCAAGGGTTAACTCTATGTCCTTGTCGTTGCAGGGAGTATCTTCGTGCCCGGAACGGTTGGCGCGCAGTTTGTTAAAGATCGCCAGCGCCTTCTGATACTGTCCCATATCGTGGTATAGCCGACCAAGGGCCAGTTCAATGTCCTTGTCGGTGCAAGGAGTGCCTTCATGCCCGGAGCGGTCGGTGCGCAGCTTGATAAAGATCGTCAGTGCCTCCTGATACCCTCCCATGTACTGGTATAGCCGACCAAGGGCCAGTTCAATGTCCTTGTCATTGCAAGGAGTGCCTTCATGCCCGGAGCGGTCGCTGCGCAACTGATAAAAGATCGTCAGTGCCTCCTGATACCGTCCCATGCAGTTGTATTGCACGGCAAGGGCCAGTTCAACGTCCTTGTCGTTGCAAGGTGTGCCTTCATGCCCGGAACGGTCAGTACGCAGCTTAAAAAACATCATTAGCGCCTCCTGATGCAGTCCCATGTCCTGATATAGCCGACCAAGGGCCAGAGCAACTTCCTTGTCTTTGCAGGGAGTCCCTGGATGCCCGGAGTGGGCGGAGTACAGCTTCGTAAAGATCGCCAGTGCCTTCTGATGCAGTCCCATGTCCTGGTAAAGCCGACCAAGGGCTAACTCTACGTCCTTGTCGTGGCAGGGGGTATCTTCATGTCCGGAACGATCGGTGCGAAGCGTCTTAAAGACCGTCAGCGCCTCCTGATACCGTCCCATTAGCTGGAATTGCCGACCAAGGGCCAGTTCAACTTCTTTGTCGTTGCAGGGGGTGTCTTCATTCCCGGAGCGGTCAGTGCGCAGCTTGATAAAGATCGTCAGTGCCTCCTGATATCGTCCCATGAACTGGAATTGCCGACCCAGGGTCAGTTCGATTTTCTTGTCGTTGCAAGGCGTGGCTTCATGCCCGGAGAGGTCGGTACGCAGCTTGATAAAGATCGTCAGTGCTTTCTGATGCAGTCCCATGCTCTGGTATAGTCGGCCAAGGGCCAGTTCTACTTTTTTGTCGTTGCAGGGAGTGGCTTCATGTCCGGAGATGTCGGCACGTAGCTTGCAAAAGATTGTCAGCGCCTTCTGATACAGCCCCATGTCCTGGTATAGCCAGCCAAGGGCCAGTTCTACTTGCTTGTCGTTGCAGGGAGTGGCTTCATGCCCGGAGAGGTCAGTGCGCAGCTTGATAAAGATTGTCAGTGCCTCCTGATGCTCTCCCATGCGCTGGTAATGTATGCCAAGGGTAAGATAATTATTTCTTTTATCGTTGTACTTAATTGAGTGGTTTTCATAAATGTCCTTAAAAACATGCAGCGCTTCAAACATGAGTTTTTTGCCTTGAAGTGCTTTGCCTTTTGTCATCAGTAACCATTTGTTAAGGGGAGGTTTTACCTGTTCTATTGATCGCAGGCAATCATTAACTAGCCCTGAATTCAAAAGGGCTCTGGCTTTAAGCAGGTTTGCGCGCAGATAGTTACTCCGACTCAATCTGGCATTATTCTTTAATATCTCTTCTGCTAATTTGAGGGCATGATCATTATCACCTGCGCTTAAAGAGCTGAACCCTTCATTAATACCGGGAATTTCCCCCTGTCGATGATAGCCCGCACCCGGTTGAGAGCGGGATGGGGGACGATGATGAAAACGTTGAAATTCCTTCCTGTTTTCTGGGATGCCCGGGCTTCTGGGTATATAAGACGTTGCATTGGATGCCCCTTGTGGCTTTTGTATGTATCTTATGGATCTGTTAAAGCCTGGCCTCGCATAGGGCCTCGCATAGGGGGCTGTCTTATTTCTGTGGTATTTATTAGCCTGATGACGGGCCAAAATAAGGTTATGAACGTTTAGATGCGCGTTATTATTATCCATGTATTAATTCTTTGAACACTGTTTCCTGCTTTCAGCACATTCAATGCAACACAGGATGCGTTAATATGGGGGGAAGCATTTATTCTCGGTGGTAATAACAGATCGTGAGTCCTATACATTGTTTGACACCGCGAAAGAAAAACTCAATTCAGATACATGTATTTTAATAATCATTGTAATGGCATCAGACTTAGAACCGGCTGAGTATAGCAGGGCGAAACTAACTTCTTCGGATTTTTCTGAAATCGCAAAATGAACGAACGTATCAAATCTTCATACTCATCAAGGGAGTTAAAAAGTTCGATTGGTATTACAACCAGGCTTTGGTACAGCGGGTCGACAGGAAGAAGGCTTTACCCGGGCCGAGGTTGCCCGGATTTGATCAAAGCCATAGGTGGTAAGCAATGCAGGGTACTGATAAATAGCAGTCGGTTATTGCATCGTTTGCAGCGCACGTGTAATCCAGTCACGGGTGGTATCATTTACTTCTGCCACCGAAAGGGGTTCTGTTTTGATGACGGGCCCGATCTCTACCTGAATCGTTCCGGGGCGTTTTATCCAGGAGCTGTTCGGCCAGAAAACACCGGCGTTATGGGCTATGGGAAGAATATCCACTGCCGCCGCTTTCGCCAGCCCTGCGCCACCACGGGAAAACTTGCCCGGTTCACCGGGAGATGCGCGTGTTCCTTCCGGAAAAATAAGGACCCAGACGTTATGGGCAAGTGCTGCTTTACCCTGCTCTCTGACCTGCTGAAGTGCCTGTCGGGCATCCTTACGATTAATGGCGATGGGTCTGATTTTTTGAAAAGCCCAGCCAAAGAAGGGGATTTTCAGTAGCTCCTGTTTGATCACCTGAGTCTGGGGAGTTAATAAGGTTTGCAGGAAAAACGTTTCCCAGGTGCTTTGATGGTTACTGATAATGACACAGGGAGTATCAGGAATATTCTCTGTTCCGGTTACACGCCATCGAATACCGCAAATTAAACGACAAAGATATACTGATACAACAGCCCATGTTTTGACAAAAATGCGATGACGTAGATTAAACCTGAAGGGGTAGATAAACAGAATCATCAGCATTGCCCAGAACACGGTCCAGACTGCCAGCGACAAATAAAAGACAGTTGTCCTTAAAACAGAAAAGGTAGTGGCCATTGACCGGGTCACTGCCCGGGTAGTTGCAGAACCGACAGCTGATGACATTAAAATCCCTCTGAAAGTAGTTCTTCTACAAAGCTGTTCAGATTGTTATAAACAGCTACATCCCTGCTACCAGATAGGCTACCAGAAATCGCTTCCGGGTGTTCGATGAGTTTAGCGTGGGTTTTAACGCCTTTACCCGTCAGTACCAGGGCAACTTTACAACCACTGCGGACCCCTGCCTGAAGATCACGCAGTGAATCGCCAACCACCCAGGTTTCTGCCGGGCTGGCATCGTAGTCGGTAAAAATCTGGTCAATAAGCCCTGTTGCCGGCTTTCTGCATTGACAGTGGTCATCCGGGCCGTGTGGGCAGTAATAGATGCCATTGATATGACCTCCCTGCTCTTTGACCAGCCTGATTAGCTTGTTATGCATGGCATCGAGCTCTTTGCCAGTGAAGTAGCCACGGGCTAACCCGGACTGGTTGGTCGCTACAACGACGTTATAGCCCGCAGATGATAACCGGGCAATGGCTTCAATACTTCCCGGAATAGGAAGCCATTCTTGTTCAGACCGTATGTACTGGTCTGAATCTTCATTGATCACGCCATCCCGATCCAGAATAACAAGCCTGGTCATAGTGCTCCTGAAACACATAAAAAAAGTGCGGCTGGTGCCGCACTTTATCAGGTTGTATTTAGCTTTTCTGTAACAAAGAGATATCCGCTACCTGCAGGAACAGGCTGCGCAATTGCTTAAGCAGTGCATAGCGGTTCAGACGGATAGCTTCGTCTTCAGCATTGACCAGCACCTGGTCAAAGAACAGGTCAACCGGTTGCTTCAGTGCCGCCAGACTCTCCATGGCCAGCGCGTAACGACCTTCTGCCAGTGCGGGGGCAATTTCCTCTTTCTTGGCAAACACAATGTTGGCAAGCTCAAGTTCAGAAATTTCACTCAGCAGTGTCTCATCCAGCGCGTCAGGAATAATGATATCCCCGGCTTTCGCCAGAATATTGGATACCCGCTTGTTGGCAGAAGCCAGGGCATCCGCTTCATCCATGGCATTAAAGCGGGTAATGGCTTTTATACGACGATCAAAGTCCAGTGGCCGGGTAGGGCGTAATGCCTTGACGGAGTTGATGATCTCAACCGCTATGCCTTCTTCCTGATAAGCGGCATCAAAACGCTCCAGCATGTAATTGACGACTGTCGTATTAAGGTTATCCAGTGCGGGCAGTGAAACACCTTGCTCCTGATAGCCAAGAATCGCCTGATCGATCAGCGCTTCCAGATCAAGATTGAGTTTCTTCTCAACAATGATTCGCAGCACACCGATGCTGGCACGACGAAGTGCGAAAGGGTCTTTACTGCCGGTTGGCAGCTGATTGATACCGAAAATACCGGTAATGGTGTCCACTTTATCGGCAATGGCAACGGCACAGCCAATCAGTGTTGACGGTAGCTGGTCACCGGCAAAGCGGGGCATGTACTGTTCATACAGCGTCTTGCTGACTTCGGGGTTTTCACCGTCGTTGTCGGCATAGTACTGACCCATGATGCCCTGCAGCTCGGGAAACTCCAGCACCATTTCAGACACCAGGTCGGACTTGCACAGTTGACCGGCACGTTCAGCCAGCGAGGCATCACCACCTTCCGTTTGCGCAATGTAAGATGCAAGTCGTGCGATACGTTCTGTTTTGGCAAACACTGAACCCAGTTGTGCCTGGAAGACAATGGGTTTCAGTTTTTCACGACGATCGTCTTGTGTATGTTTACGGTCAGTGTCGTAGAAGAACTTGGCATCGGCAAGACGCGGACGAATGACTTTCTCATTACCTGCCACAACAAGGTGAGGTTCGGCACTGTCAATATTGGCCACGGTAATAAAGTGCGGCAGGAGTTTCCCTTCACTGTTTTCCACATGGAAATATTTCTGATGGCCTTTCATGGAAGAGATCAGTGCTTCCGATGGAACGGCCAGGAATTCATCATCAAAACGGCCACAGAGGGCGACCGGCCATTCATTGAGCGCAGTGACTTCATCCAGAAGGTCCGGATCAATCACCGAATGACCATTAATCGTGGCAGCAATCTGTTCAACCTGCTCACGGATAATGTCGCGACGGGTTGCAAAGTTGGCAATCACTTTGCCCTGCTCATGAAGAACCTGTGCATAGTCAGCAGGATTGCTGATGGTGATTTCCCGGTTCCCGTGGAAGCGGTGACCACGGGTTGTGTTACCGGCTTTCAGGCCGAGAATTTCAACGTCAATAATCTCATTGCCCAGCAGCATCAGCAGCCAGTGAACGGGACGGACAAACTCGGTACGGCTGGCACCCCAGCGCATACGTTTGGGAATGGGCAGGTTATTCAGAGACTGGGTAATAATTTTCGGCAGCAAATCTTTGCTGGCCTGACCCGGTTTGACCGAGCGGTAGACCAGCCATGCACCTTTCGGTGTTTCTTCCTGTTCCAGGTCGGCAAAATCTACCCCGTTGGAACGGGCAAAACCGAGGGCTGCCTTGCTTGGGTTGCCTTCGGCATCATAGGCGGCCTTGACCGCAGGCCCCTTGCGCTCAAGCTGTTGATCCGGCTGCGCGCTATCCAGGCCTTTGATCAGCAGAGCCAGACGACGGGGGGCGGCAAACGACTCATAATCGGTAAATGTGATCTGGGCCTGTTCAAGACCGGAAAGGATGCCCCGGGTAAACGCGTCAGACAGGCTTTTTAATGCCTTTGGTGGCAGCTCTTCCGTGCCCAACTCAATCAGGAAGTCTTCTTTATGTGCTTTATTCACAGAAGTGCTCATTATTTTTCCTCCTGCGCGGTTTCTTTGGCAAGAGATGCCAGAACTTCATCACGAATGGTGTCATCCGCAAGGGGGAAACCAAGCTCACGACGCTTATCGAAGTAAGCTTTGGCGACTGCCCTGGCCAGCGTTCTGACGCGCAGGATAAAACGCTGGCGTTCCGTCACCGAAATCGCGTGACGGGCATCCAGCAGGTTAAAGGTGTGTGAAGCTTTCAGAACGTACTCATAAGCCGGCAGAGGCAGGCCGATATCAACCAGCTTCCGGGATTCGCGTTCAAAGAAATCGAACTGTTTGAACAGTTCTTCCGTGTCAGCGTGTTCAAAGTTGAATGTGGACATTTCAACTTCCTGCTGATGGAACACATCGCCATAAGTGACCGGACCCTGTGGACCCACCGTCCAGACCAGGTCATACACGTTATCAACATTCTGGATATACATGGCCAGGCGCTCAAGACCATAGGTGATCTCGCCGGTAACCGGGTAACACTCAATACCGCCGACCTGCTGGAAATAGGTGAACTGGGTGACTTCCATACCGTTCATCCAGACTTCCCAGCCAAGACCCCAGGCACCCAGTGTGGGCGACTCCCAGTTATCTTCGACAAAACGGATATCATGAACCAGTGGATCAATGCCCAGTTGCCGGAGAGATTCCAGGTACAGCTCCTGGATATTATCGGGGGATGGCTTCATCACCACCTGGAACTGGTAATAATGTTGCAGACGGTTGGGGTTTTCACCGTAACGGCCATCGGTTGGGCGACGGCTGGGCTGAACATAAGCCGAGTTCCAGTTTTCCGGGCCGATGGCACGCAGAAAAGTGGCTGGGTGGAAAGTACCCGCACCCACTTCCATATCCAGTGGTTGCATGATGACGCAGCCCTGTTGGGCCCAGAATTGTTGCAGGGCGAGGATCAGCCCCTGGAATGTATAGATATCTGGTGTGCTCTGGGAAGTCACTTTTCTACCTCTTGGAGGCTCAAATGCAAACGGGTCGTTTTTTGAACATTGAGCGTTGTGTTGCGAGCAATTATCGATGACCGGTTTATTCACCTGGCGCAGGTTTCCCTATGAGTGATCACTCGCAGGGTTCGACTGTAAAAATAGAGAGGGAGTATACCGGTTTGTGCGATTAAGTTTAAGCTGTGGATAAGTTGTGAACAATGTGGGTAAACATTAAGGGGACCCATTGGGAACTTAATAGCTCAAAACGTTGTCAATGCAGGTTTTAGAGAGGTTTTTTAACCGTGCATGTAACTAATTCTGGTCCAACTGTTGCCCCGGGTTCTTATCCTGCCGGGGAGCCTGAAACTAATAATAGAGAGATGGTTGAGACAACTGCCTCTACAACTGCCTCTGTAAAATCAAAGCACAATCACATACCCAGGCCCAGAAATGCGTTTATTATTTTTCGCAGCATAAAGGCAAAGGAAGTAAAGGATTGCTATCAAAGTGAATTATCCAAACTAGTGGCCAAAGATTGGAATAAAATGTCTGAGAAGCAGAAGGAGTTTTTTGTTCAGAAAGCCAAATTAGAAAAAGCTGAGCACAAAAAAAAGTATCCTGATTACAAGTTTCACCCCATAAAGCGCAAAAAATCCGATGCTGAAAGCGAGTTAAAAGGCAAAACTGTAACAAGCCGGAAGGTAGCCCATCCCAAAAGGCAGCGTTCTGGCAATAATCCTGTTTCTGACGTAAGGCAACCGGACAAGAAATCCGTGATTGCTCAAAAAGCGTCAAGCGTTGCTCATACCAGTGTTAAGCCAAACCAGGTAACGCATAAAGTATTAAGCCCTTCGGGTTTAACAGATCACAACCCTCATAGTGCCCAGATTCCTGACAACAATAATGTCACGTCCTTGCGTGAGGATTGGGCATTCAGGAATGTTTCCTGTCAAACAGATTCCAGTCGTATTTATTCAAAAAAGGGGGACGATAATGGGCTAAAATTAGACTCGGTAAGCTTTACCAAGTCTAATATTTTTGATTTGGTGAATCCATTTGATAAATCTCTATGGCTCAGTGTTCTGGAGGGTGAGAGCCTGGTAGACTGACTTTAATCCTATGCATTCCAACCGGAAACTCTTCTCCATGGTTCTTATTGATGCTGCCTCCGGTTAACCGCTGCTTTATTCAGCATATTTTCAGCCCGTAACCTTTGTTCTGGCCGCTGTACCGGGGTAGCTTTGCCGATTTCATCTACTGATGTACTGGCAGGAGAAGATAGCTCTTCGATGTAACCATCTTCTCCCGAATGGCATTAATAACGCCAGAAGGTTGGAGTAAACAACACCAGAAGTGTAAAAATCTCCAGGCGTCCCAGTAGCATGGCAAAAGCAAGAATCCACTTTGCGGCATCGGGCAGGCCCCGGTAACTGAACGCTGCTTCGCCGAGAGCGGGTCCGAGATTATTCAGGCAGGAAGCAATGGTTGAAAATGCCGTAGTAAAGTCTAAACCCGCTGCCAGTAGAGCCAGAAAGAGAAGAACAAACATCAAAATATAAGTAGCAAAGAATCCCCACACCGCTTCACCCACCTTTGAGCTCACGGGTTTTCCGCCAATCTTGATGGTGAAGACCGCATTAGGGTGAACTAAACGACGAAGTTCTCTCATTCCCTGTTTGGCAATCAGAACAACCCTGATGACTTTCATTCCACCTGCGGTAGAGCCTGCACACCCCCCCATGAAACTGGTAAAAAACAACAGCAGGGGCAGAAACGTTGGCCAGGCAGAAAAGCTGGAGGATGAGGTGTAGCCAGTGGTTGTGGCTACGGATACCACTTCAAACAGACCATAGCGGAAGGACTTGGCAAGGGGGTAAGTATCAGAAAGATAGAGCGTGGTAACGGTGATTAGGCCAACAACACCCAAAATGGCCAGAAACCACTTAACTTCCGGATCCTGAATATAGTGGGTCAATAACTTATTGCGCCAGGCGGTAAAATGCAGGGCAAAATTGATCCCGGCAACCAGCATGAAAAAGATGGCAACAGAGATAATCATGGGGGAGTTGAAGTGGCCCATACTGGCGTCGTAAGTAGAAAAACCGCCGATGGCGATGGTAGTGAAACTGTGGCAGATCGCGTCAAACAGGTTCATCCCCGCTAACCAGTATGCCAGGGCACAGGCGGCCGTTAGAAAAAGATAAAGAAACCAGAGCGCTTTGGCGGTCTCGGTAATTCTGGGCGTTAGTTTTGAATCTTTAACCGGTCCGGGAGTCTCTGTTCGATACAGCTGCATACCGCCGATCCCCAGCATTGGTAGAATGGCCACTGCCAGCACAATAATCCCCATACCGCCAAGCCATTGCAGCTGTTGTCGATAAAATAGAACAGAGCGGGGCAGGTGCTCAATCCCGGTTAGAATGGTAGCTCCCGTGGTGGTTAAGCCGGACATGGACTCAAACAGTGCGTCGGTAATACTGAGTGCCGGGCTTTCCATCAGTAGAAATGGCAGTGAACCCACGGCCCCCAGAACAATCCAGAGCAGTGCGGTGACCAGAAACCCTTCACGGGTGCGTAACTCATCTTTGATATGCCGGAAGGGGAACCAGAGGAGGACGCCAAGCATTAGTGTCAATAGGAAGGTGTAGATGAAAATGGACATTTCCTGCTCCTGATAAAGCAGTGCCACTACAATCGGAGGAAGGCTGGACGTACTGAATAAAATTAACAAAATGCCCAAAATGGGAAGAATAACCTGAAACTGCATGGTGCTCCTGCTTCATCCAGTGCAAGCACTCGGCGATATGGAAGTAAGGAATTGCCGGGCACTAAAACAAACTGCCATGTTGCGTTCTTATAATGGCTATAAGAAATTCTAATTTTATGCTGTAGCAGGTTACTCCCAATCCATGGGAAAAATAAAGCCTGAACGACTTTTGTCATATAAAAAAGGGGGCTAAAGGATATTACACCTGGGTGGTAAATCAGTCATCGACGTTATCAACAAGTCAGACCGTTCAGTATCATTGGTGGAAGCCGGGTTGCTTATCAGCGGTTCTCCACCGCTTGCTGAGGGGGCTGAGCTTTCATTATCAATCGCTAGCAGGAAACGGTAGGCCATTTCGGGGTCGATGGTGGCACCTTGTGGAAAGTAAGGCAGGTCTGGGTTGATGATGTGAGTGACATCTTGTGCTGTTGTGGGTCCGGTCATTGCATGAACGGGTGTATCTGCTTTGACAGAAACCTGTGGGCGCACTATTGCTACAGGCCGACCAGCAGTGGACCATCTTTTAATGAGGTCGGTGCTTTGCTGGTCAGTTCCGGTACTTTCAGGATTAAGTGACGTGGCCTTTCTGCTGGCGTTCAGTTGATTGCTTGTGTCCAAGGCTGTTTCCTATCGATGCTATCGTATTTAACTCCCTTAGACATCAGTTGTCAGGAATAGTTTCCTGTGATGGATAGCCACAAAGCAATGGTTTAAAAGAACCCAAGACCAACCTGGAAGAGTTGCTCCAGTTCACGGATCTTGCGTTTATTGGTCAGGAAGAGAATCACATGATCACCGGATTCGATTCGGGTGGTATCGTGAGCAATCAGCACCTGATCATTACGAACAATAGCACCAATGGTCGCGCCCTGGGGTAACTCCACTTCCTGAATGGTTTTACCCACCACTTTGGAACTGTGTTCATCACCATGAGCAATCGCCTCGATCGCTTCAGCAGCGCCTCTACGCAGTGAGTGAACGTTTACTATGTCGCCGCGTCTGACGTGCTTGAGGAGGCTGCCAATAGTGGCCAGCTGTGGAGAAATCGCAATATCAATTTCACCGCCCTGCACCAGATCCACATAGGCGGGGTTATTGATCAGTGCCATGACCTTACGAGCCCCCAGACGTTTCGCCAGCATAGAGGACATGACATTGGCTTCATCGTCATTGGTCAGGGCACAGAAGATATCGGTATCTTCGATATTTTCACTGATCAGCAGCTCTTTATCAGAGGCGTTGCCGCAGAAAACCATGGCTTTGGTCAGCGTTTCTGACAGAAACTGGCAACGTTCCATATTGTGCTCAATGATCTTGACCTTGTATTGGTCTTCCACGGCCTGGGCCAGGCGCAGGCCGATATTGCCACCACCGGCGATAATAATGCGCTTGTAGTCATCATCCAGCCGCTGAAGTTCGCCCATCACGGCCCGGATATCTTCACGGGCAGCAATAAAGAAGACTTCATCGTCCACCTCGATCACGGTGTTCCCCTTGGGCATGATGGCGTTGCCACGACGGAAAATGGCGGCTACCCGGGTATCCACATTGGGCATGTGTTCACGGATATAACGAAGCTCATGACCCACCAGTGGGCCGCCATAATAAGCCTTCATGGCCACCAGCTGGACACGACCCTCGGCAAAATCCAGTACCTGAAGGGCACCGGGACGCTCCAGCAGTCGGTTGATGTAGTTAGTAACCACTTGCTCCGGGCTGATAAGGACATCAATGGGCAGTGCGGCATTGGCAAACAGACTCTCATTCTTCAGGTAAGCCGCCTGACGGATACGGGCAATTTTGGACGGCGTGTGGAACAGTGTGTAGGCAATCTGGCAGGCCACCATATTCACTTCATCACTGTTGGTGACCGCCACCAGCATATCGGCTTCATCGGCCCCGGCCTGTTTCAGTACTCCGGGAAACGATGCCTTACCCTGGATGGTTCGTATATCGATTTTATCCTGCAGCTCACGAAGTCGCGTGGCATCGGTATCGACCACGGTAATGTCATTTTCCTCACTGGCCAGGTTTTCTGCCAGCGTGCCACCCACCTGACCGGCACCGAGAATGATAATTTTCATTTAGGAATCCATCTTTACCATCAGGCTGTAAAAAAATCCGTCGCCGCTGTTCACAGAGTTGCCAGAGCCGGGAAAAAGCTGCTTGCCAAACCCGGTATCGTGACCCCATGGAGCGTCAATGCACTGCAATCTGGCGTCCGGTGTTTCTGACAGGAACTGCTCAATTTGCAGATGGTTTTCCTGAGGCATGATGGAACAGGTGGCATAGAGTAACGTGCCGCCGGGTTTCAACAGGGGCCAGATAGCCTTGAGGATTTTCTGTTGCAGCTGAGCCTGTGCGTCAATATCTTCTGCCTTTCTCAACAGTTTGATATCCGGGTGGCGACGAATAACGCCGGTCGCTGAGCAGGGGGCATCCAGAAGAATGTGGTCGTATGGCTTGCCCGGGAACCAGCTGTCGGGATCCGTCGCGTCACCGCACAGAACATTCGCCGTCAAACCCAGTCTTTGCAGATTTTCAGCCACTCTTTCCAGGCGGACGCTATCGGCATCCAATGCATCCACCGTAATACCCGGGTTCAGTTCCAGCAAGTGACAGGTCTTGCCCCCCGGTGCACAGCAGGCATCGAGAATGTGATCACCGGGTTTCGCTGATATTAAGGTCGCTGCCAGCTGGGCTGATTCGTCCTGAACACTGGCAGCCCCCTCATGGAACAGTGGCAGCTTGTCAACGGCACTGGGCCTGCCCAGGGTGATGGCCTGCGGGGCAATTTTGGACTGTTTCGCCGCGATACAGTCATCCAACAGTTTTTTAAGGTATCTGGCAGGCTTGATCTTCTGTTCATTAACCCGAAGGGTCATGGGAGGAGGCTGATTGTTACCCGTAAGAATGGCTTGATAATCCTCTGGCCAGGCCCGTTTTATGGTATTGACCAGCCATTTCGGGTGTGACCAGCCGCAAACCGGGCTGCGCTCTTCCAGGTCATGCAACTCTTCAACCCGGCGCTGGGCATTTCTGAGAATGCCATTGACCAGGCCCCTGGCCCAGGCTTTCCCCATGGTCCGGGTTGCCTGTACCGTCTCACCAATGGCGGCATGGGGTGGAATGCGGGTAAAGAACAGTTGATAAAAACCAACCAGAATCAGGTTATGAATATCCTGCTCTTTTTCTTTCAGGGGTTTCTCGGTGAGAAACTTAAGCCAGGCATCCAGCCGGTGGTAGTAACGGAGTGTGCCATAGGAAAGCTCAGCCAATAATGGCTGGTCTTTTTTGGACAGTTTTTCCTGTAACTGCGGCAGTACACTGCTCAGTGATTCGCCCAGGGTTACCCGGGTGATCGCCCGTGCTGCCAGCTGTCGAACAGAAGATTGTTTAGCCATATCAGGTAAAAAAGCGCCTAACTGAATTGTTTTCCGGTGCTGAACATCGCTTTTTTGCTGTTCAGCAGCTCCTGCACAGTCATTGCACGGCTTCCAGCCAATTGCAGCCGTTTAATGCGCAGGGTGCCTTCATGGCAGGCAATATCCAGACCATCTTTATCAGCCTTGATCAGGGTTCCCGGCGCTTCGGCTGTGCCTTCTTCCAGGGCTGTGGCTTCCCAGACACGGATGTTCGTGTCATCCAACGCGGTGATCGCCACAGGCCAGGGATTGAATGCCCGAATCTGCCGGTCCAGGGCCTGTGCTGATTTCTGCCAGTCCAGCCGTGCTTCTTTTTTACTCATCTTGTGGGCGTAGTTAGCCAGGATGTCATCCTGTTTTTCCGGATGAATATGGCCAGCGGCAATGTCATCAAGCGACTGAATAAGAGCAGGCTGACCCACTTCAATCAGACGATCATGAAGGTCTGATGCGGTATCGGTTGGGTGGATGGGGCAAAAGGCTTTCAGCAACATGTCACCGGTATCCAGTCCGGCGTCCATCTGCATAATGGTGACACCTGACTCAGTGTCACCGGCTTCAATAGCCCGCTGAATCGGGGCTGCTCCGCGCCATCTTGGCAGAATGGAGCCATGCACATTAATACAGCCCAGCTTTGGCGTGTCGAGAACCGCCTGTGGCAAAATCAACCCATAGGCAACAACCACCATTAGGTCAGCATCCAGAGCGGCAAGTTCCTGCTGAGCGTCTTCATTTCTCAGGGACTTTGGCTGAAAAACGGGAATATTGTGGGCAACAGCCAGGGATTTGACCGGTGATGGCATGAGTTTCTGACCACGCCCTGCTGGCCTGTCCGGCTGGCTATAAACGGCGATCACCTGGTGTTGGCTATCCAGAATGGCCTGAAGGTGTGCACTGGCAAACTCAGGGGTTCCGGCAAAGATAATTCGAAGGCTTTTCATCAGTGTTTTCTTTTGCCAAGCTTTTTCCTGATACGGTCCTGTTTCAGGCGGGAAAGCGTGTCGATAAACAGTTTACCTTCCAGGTGATCCAGCTCGTGCTGAACACAGACCGCCGCCAGCCCGTCATAATCCCGTGTGTACTCATTGCCATCACGATCTAAAGCCGTGAGTCTCACTTGGGCGTAGCGGTCCAGCAGTTCATAAAAGCCGGGGACCGACAGACAGCCTTCCTGAAAGTCGGACTTTTCATCGCCGATGGGCTCATAGCCGGGGTTGATAAGCACCTGGGGCTCGTTACCTTCTTCAGAAAGGTCCATAACCACGATGCGCTGATGAATATCCACCTGGGTTGCCGCCAGACCCACGCCCTTGGCGTCGTACATGGTCTCCAGCATGTCATCAACGATACGTCGAATGTCGTCATTGACCTCCGCTACAGGCTTGGCAACCGTACGAAGTCTTTGGTCAGGGTATTCAAGTATTTCCAGTAGAGCCATCAGTGATCTCAGGTCGAGGCAGTCGAATAATGAAGTTTGTTGACCTTTCAGTATATCTGGAAATTCAGTCTGTACCTAGCCGTGCTTATTCAGCCTGCCACCAGGTATTGATGATCATGGGGTAATCTGTGGTTACCGGCGGTCGCTTGATATTACTCTGGTAGGCAAGTCTGACTTTGCCAAAATACCAGAGCGGAATACCGTAGTGATTCCAGAGCAGCACACGGTCAAGGCTGTGAATAATGGTTTCCAGCTCTTTCTGACTCCCGGCTCCTGGTATTTTCTCCAGCAGCGCATCAATCACAGGGTTTTTAATGCCGGCCAGGTTCTGGGTATCGGATATATCCGCATTACTGGAGTGAAAGTACCTGAATAGCTCACTGCCCAGAGAGAGTCCCAGAGAATAGGCATTACCCATGGTATCGAAATCCAGTTTTCTCACTCGCTGTAAATAGTTGCTGATGTCGAGGACCCGGTATTTCAGCTCAATACCGATGCTGGCCAGGTTCTTTTTAAACGGCAAAACAAGCCTGTCCGCCAGATGACTGGAAGTGATCAGCTCAAACGTCAGCGGCTCTTGCTGCCGGTTGACCAGTTTGCCCCCCTTGAACTGCCACCCTGCTTCATTCAGTAGTGCCAGAGCCTGTTGCTGTTGGGCTCTGATCGAACCATCGCCCCTGGTTTTGGGGGATAAAAATGGCTGATGGAACAGGGCATCGGGCAGCTGCGTGCGAAATGGGGCTAACAGCGCCTGTTCATGGGCAGAGGGCAGACCTGAAGCGGCGTATATGGAGTTTGGAAAGTAACTGTTGGCCCGGACATAGGCGTTTTCAAACAGTGTCCGGTTGCTCCACTCAAAATCCAGCAGATAACCAATCGCTTTTCTTACCCGAATATCATTAAAGGGAGCCCGGCGGGTGTTGAACACGATCATTGGACTGCCAATAATCATTTTGGTTGGAATTTCAGCCTTTATCACTTTGCCTGAGATGATGTCGGGAAAGTTGTAGGCCCTGGTCCAGTTTTTGGCAATGGGTTCAAAATAGAGACTAAGCGCCCCGGATTTAAACGCTTCAAAGGCAGTGGTCAGATCCCGATAGAAATAGAGCGTGATCTGATCGAAGTTGTATTTGCCCCGGTTTACCGACAGATCCTTCCCCCAGTAGTCCTTAACCCGGGTAAAGGTAACCGATGACCCTCCTTCCACATGGGTGATTTTGTAGGGCCCGCTGCCCAGTGGCGGCGTCAGTCTGGATTTCCCGTTAAGCCCGTCTTTCCAGTAGTGAGCAGGCAGAACTGGCAGCTCGGCAGCACAGAACAGTTGATCCCTGTTGCCAGACCTCTTGAAATGAAAGCGAACACGGTGTTGATCCAGAACCTCAACACGGGCAATGGGCTTAAGCTGAATCTGATATTTGACCGGGCCTTTGGTGCGCAGGTACTCAAAAGAGAACTCAACGTCCTCTGCCGTAATCGAATGACCATCATGAAAGCGGGCGTTGGGGTGGAGGTTAAAGGTTATCCATTGGCTGTCGTCAGGGTACTCCACTGATTGGGCAATCAGTCCATAAGCAGACCGGGCTTCATCGCCGGACGGGCTGTAAGCGCCCGTACCCACCATCAAGGGTTCATTCAAACCGAGAAAACCCAAAGTAAAAAATCGCAGGGGGGAGATTTGGGAGATGTGGGTTCCGGTTTGGGAATAAGGATTTAACGTATCAAAGACACCAATGGCGGCAAGGTTAAGTTTGCCTCTTTTCGGGGCGTCAGGATTGACGTAATCGAAGTGCCTGAAGCCTTCCGGGTATTTAAGATCATCAAAACGTGAGAGTCCGTGTGACTTATGCAGGATGGGCGTTTCTGCCATCACCAGCAAACTGACAACAGAGGCTAACGCTGCCAGAAACATCAGGCTTTTCTGTTTCAAAGTTGCTCCTTTATCCAACCCACACAGGGATACTGGCTCAGGAAACTACAACAACAACTAATAGTAGCCTTATTCTTTCTGATCCAGCGCTGAGAATGCAGGGCTATTTATGTGATCTGATCTTGAGAATCAGGTACTAAAGCCGAGAACTAACAGAGAGCCGATTGCCCACAGGCTGAAGCGGTTGATACACTGTTCGTATGGTCTAGACGAAGAAATTTGGTGTGGCAACATAAACTCAACAGGCCCTAACTTAAACTAAAAACTATTCAAGGGATCGGGACGACAATGAGACGCTTTGCTCTGGCAGGAATCCTGCTTTGTATGTCCTCACTGGGACTGGCATACGATAGCCCGGTAAAGGCAGACTCCCCCAGCAGGTATACCGTTGAGAAAGGCGATACCCTGTGGGATATATCCACTACGTTTCTGGACAGCCCCTGGTTATGGCCGGAAATCTGGCATGCTAACCCCCAGATAGCGAATCCCCACCTGATTTACCCCGGCGATGTTATCAGTCTGGTTTATATCAATGGCCAGCCCAGGTTGATGATTTCCAGTCGCGGGAAGCCTGGTCGAACGATTAAATTAACGCCAAAAATCCGGGTGAAGCCCGGAGAGTCAGCAATCCCGGCGATTCCCCTGAGTGCTGTGCAAAGTTATTTAAAAGGCGGTCATGTATTTTCCAGTGAGGAACAGCTGAATAATGCGCCTTATGTGTTTGCTGCGAAAGGTGGCAAATTGGTGTCAGGGGCTGGGGATAAAATATACGCACGGGGAGATTTTGCCGGACATACCCTGCGGTTTGATGTTGTTCGCCGTGGTCAGCAGATTGTTGACCCGGAAACCGATGAAGTGCTCGGGCTCATTGGCATTGATGTCGGAACCATCAACTTGAGTCGTGTCAGGGAAGGGGTTGCCTCCATGGTCGTACAGGACAGTAACATGGAGATGAAACCCGGTGACCGGGTGGTCAAGCAGGATGCCAGCGGACTGGTCACGACGTTTTTTCCAAGAGCACCGGCTGCGCCTTTAGAGGGTATTGTCACGGCTAACATGAACAACACAAAAAAGATTTCCAAGTTTGATACGGTCGTTATCAACAAAGGGGAAAGGGAGAGTCTCAGGCAAGGGGATATCCTGGCCGTCTATCGAAAGACACAAGAAGCCTTCGACCCATTTACCAATGAACAGGTCTCTCTGCCATCCGAGAGAATCGGTTTGGTGATGGTTTATCGACCTTTTGAAAAAATGAGCTATGGTATTGTGCTATCAGCTAAAGAGGATATTGAAGTTGGCTATATCCTCCGGAGCCCACAACCATAAGTAACCATTTATTCAAACAACAGCCCGAATGTTTACCGGGTGCTTCATTGGATGTGTGGCTTATTCGGACAGAGCTGTTAATAACCAGAATAAGCCACACAACTCCGGAAAGAGAATTCAATGATATACACTGATACCGACCAGAAGGACTGGTTACAGCTGCTCCCCTGGCTAACCCTTTCCCTTATTCCGGGGCTGGGGCCCATCAAATCCAGCCAGCTTATCGACAAATTCCAACATCCCAGCCAGCTTTTTTCCGCATCATTTAATCAACTGAAGAGTATTATTCCGGAGAAACTGGCCAGTTTGCTGGTCAATGCCCACAGAGACTCATCTATTCAGAAACAGTTGCACCGGACACAGACATGGCTGGAAGCCAGTCAGGCCCATGCCATTGTGACACCGGACTCCCATCTCTATCCCAAAGCGCTGAAAGAGCTGCCTGATGCCCCGGTTGTGCTCTACGTCATTGGTAACAGGCAGCTAATCAGTGAGCCGCAGCTGGGCGTTGTCGGTAGCCGAAGGCCTACACCAAATGGTCGCCGGGTGGCCCGGGAATTTTGTGAACACTTATCAAGAAGTGGCCTGGTGATTACCAGTGGTATGGCACTGGGTATCGATGCGGCTGCCCACCAGGGCGCACTGGGTTGTTACGGTGCGACAGTCGCCGTGTTGGGTACCGGTGTGGATCAGGTTTATCCGGCAAGGCATGAGGATCTTTATCAGTTGATTGCCAGTCAGGGGGCCATCGTCAGTGAATATCCTCTGGGAACAAAACCCTTTGCCGGTAACTTTCCCCGTCGCAATCGTATTCTGTCCGGTTTATCCCTGGGAGTTCTGGTGGTTGAAGCCGCACTGGAAAGCGGCTCGTTAATCTCAGCAAGGCTGGCTGCGGAGCAGGGTCGTGAGGTTTTTGCCATACCGGGTTCGGTGCTGAACCCGTTAAGTCGGGGGTGTCATAAGCTGATCCGCGAAGGTGCGGTGCTGGTAGAAAGTCCTGATGATGTATTAATTGAACTCGCACCACAGCTCCATGGTGTTATGAATGAATTCTCTCCATCCACTTCCAGTCGAAAAGAGACAGACCCACTGCGACTTAAAGTTATTGAAGTGATGGGGTTTGACGTTGTCAGTGCGGATCAAATCAGCACACTTTCCGGGATTCCTTTTGCGGAGCTTTCTGTCGTGCTTACCGAAATGGAGCTTGATGGCGTAATAGAGTCCACATCCGGTGGTTTTATTCGTCTTGGCTGATTTGTGAATCAGCGGAAAGTATCGTGCTTTACACTTCCGGGTGTTGCTTCTGAACTTCTCTTGCTAGACTAGCGAACCTTACTGGTGATGCTTCGAAAAATATCAGCCCATGTGTTGCAATCTCGGGCTGACTATCTGGCGAATGCTGAAGCAGTTCTTGCGAAAGACGCTGTTCTCCGGCAGCCGTTAACTAGCTGAGAGTTATCCCTGAGAGATGTTTTCATGATGGATGTAGGTCAGGCAGCCAGAATAATCAGAAATGGCGGTGTCATCGCTTACCCCACAGAAGCCGTATGGGGGTTGGGATGTGACCCCTGGAACCAGCAGGCTGTTTATCGGATTCTTGACATCAAACAGCGACCGATTGAAAAAGGGGTCATTCTGATTGGTGCTTCAGAGGATCAGTTTGCCCCGCTACTTAATCCCCTCTCTTGTGAAGAAAGAGCCCGGCTGAAGTCTACCTGGCCAGGTCCTTATACCTGGCTTATTCCAGACCCTGCTGGCTGGGCACCCAACTGGGTCAGAGGCCAGTTTGATACGGTTGCTGTTCGTATCACTGCGCATCCACTGGTGAAAACACTGTGTGAAGCAACAGGGCACCCGATAGTGTCTACGTCAGCAAACCTTGCCGGTAAGGACCCGCTGTTAACGTTTTCAGGTGTAGAGGAAGTGTTTGGCTCTCTGCTTGATGGCATTGTTCCCGGCGAAACCGGAGAGCAGAAAACACCCTCAAGGATTCAGGACCTGCGTTCGGGTGAGCTGGTAAGGGCTGGCTAATATTACTAAAACTCAGGAATTGTCCCGGAATGTCAGAACCGTCTGTAGATCTCGTAAAGCAATACCTCCTGGATTTGCAGAATCGCATATGCACCGCGATTGAAGCAGAAGAAACCGGGGGCTCCTTCAGGGAAGACCAGTGGGACTACCTTGGCTCCGGCAACAAGGGTGATGGTGGCGGTAAAGCCAGAGTGCTTGAAGGGGGCACGGTGTTTGAAAAAGCCGGTGTGAATTTTTCCCATGTAACCGGGGATCAGCTCCCTGCCAGCGCCACTGCTCATCGACCACATATGGCTGGCAGAAGTTTTCAGGCCATGGGGGTTTCCCTGGTGATCCACCCGGATAATCCATTTGTGCCAACATCCCATGCCAATGTCCGGATGCTGATCGCCCATAAAGAAGGAGAAGCACCGATCTGGTGGTTTGGTGGCGGCTATGACCTGACGCCTTACTATGGCTTTGAAGAAGATTGTCAGCACTGGCATCAGGTGGCCAAACAAGCCTGTGATCCCTTTGGTGATGATGTCTACCCCCGCTATAAAAAGTGGTGTGATGAATACTTCTTCCTGAAACACCGCAACGAACCCCGGGGGATTGGCGGACTGTTCTACGATGACCTGAATGAGTGGCCATTTGAGCGCAGTTTTGAGTTTATGCAGTCGGTCGGCGACAGCTTTATTGATGCCTATCTGCCCATTGTACAGCGCCGTAAATCCCTGCCTTACTCTGAGCAGCACAAGCGTTTTCAGGAGTACCGCCGTGGCCGTTATGTGGAATTCAACCTGGTATACGACAGGGGTACTTTGTTTGGTCTGCAGTCCGGTGGTCGTACAGAGTCTATCCTTATGTCGTTACCGCCTCATGTCCGCTGGGATTACAACTGGAGTCCAGAGCCCGGCACCGAAGAGGCTCGACTGTATGAAGAATTTTTAAAGCCAAAAGACTGGGCATAAATCAAGAGGGTCTGAATCATGGCTGGGCCAGTAGACACGTATGCAGTAATGGGGAACCCTATTGCCCACAGCAAATCACCGGTTATTCACACATTGTTTGCTGACCAGACTGACCAAAGTCTGCGTTACACCGCCCTGTTGGTTGACGTTGGCGGCTTTAAAAAAGCGATCGATGAATTCTTTGAAAACGGTGATCTGGGGTTAAGTATCACCTTACCCTTTAAGGAAGAGGCGTGGCAGTTAGCTGAGAAGAGAACGTCACGAGCAGAAAAAGCCGGTGCGGTAAACACCCTGTGGCAGGATGAACATGGCCAGCTCCATGGGGACAACACCGATGGGCTTGGCCTGGTGGCAGATCTCCAGGCAAATAACGGTGTAACCATTAAAGGTACTAGGGTACTGGTTCTGGGGGCCGGTGGTGCCGTGAGAGGAGTGCTTGAGCCCCTGCTTGAAGAGCAACCGGTTGAAGTTGTTATTGCCAATCGAACCCGCAGCAAGGCTGATACGCTGGTTGAACTCTTTACGGATAAAGCCGTTTCTGCCTGTGGATTCGACGATATAGAGGGTCGTTTTGACCTGGTTATCAACGGCACTGCTGCCAGCCTGCAGGGAGAGATGCCGCCCATATCCGGCCATATTATTGATCAGAACACCTGCTGTTATGACATGATGTACGGTGCCGACGAAACCATTTTCAATCGCTGGTGTCGTGAGCAGGGTGCAGGTAAAACTATTGATGGGCTTGGTATGCTGGTTGAACAGGCGGCAGAGCAGTTTGCCATTTGGCGTGGTGTTCGTCCTGATACCCGTCAGGTACTTGACCTGTTGCGGAATGAAATGGCCTGACAGGTTCTATACTCCTGAACATGATTCTTTATATTACCTGTAACGCAATTACGGGATGATTTTCAGATATTGGGTTCGTTATGGATAAAGCGCTGCCAGTCACTGTAATGCCAGCCAATGTGATCGCCAAAGACCTCATGCCGGGTGACCTGCTGTTCCAATTGCGCTCAGGCGGAGAGGCCGAATGGGTTATCAGTCGGCTCTTTGCGGGTCGGGACGGTGCAGCCATTAATCATGTCGCGCTCTACGACGGCGATGGCATGGTTATAGAAGCTGTTATGCCCCGGGTGCAGAAAACCGCTTTGGATGACTTTGTCAGCAGCTCGGTTTTAGACAACCATGGCAGACCGTGTGTCCTGGTCTGTCGGCTGGCATCGAGTTACTCGGCACTGGTACCGGATGCCCTGGCGTTTGCAGAGCAGCAGCTTTCGATACCCTATGACCCTCACTACCGCCAGAATCAGGAAGAGCACCAGAAAAGCTGGTATTGCAGTGAATTAATTGTTCATGCGTTTCGCCATGCCAATAAAGGAATTTTCCTGTTTGAAGAAACACCCATGAGTTTCCGGGATATGGAAACCGGAGAGCTGATGCCGTTCTGGATTGACCATTATCAAGCCATTGGCCAGGAGATACCGGAAGGGCTTCCCGGCTCACATCCGGCGCTGCTCTCCTGCTCCGACAAGCTAATGTCTATTAATAGTCTTGGATCACTTCCAGCAAAAAATTGTCAGGATTTATGCAGTCTGGAGCCAGGGTCAACACTGGCTTAGAACTCTGGCCTGAAACCATTTTCTGATCAGATCTGCACCAGTTTTGACTAACCTTATTTTCCTGCCTGATAGACTGCTGTCTTGATTTAATCAGTCACTGAGTAATCTGCGACAACCACACAATTCCTTCTGCTGTTGAAACTTTTCTCTAAAGTTAATGTCTGCGCGCAGAGAGAAAATAGTTTTCATTTTGTGAATGAGGTAGTTCCATGTCACCTAACTTTCCCGCTTTGGCTATTCCTGGTTTTGAGACTGTTATGCAGGATCTGATGACTGTGGCTCATGATGTTATGAATCGTGATCCAGATGATGATGACATAATCGATCTGCTTCCTGCCGTGCCGCAACATGTTGTCCCCTACCTTCCTGCCCGCAGCCACCAAAATGCGTCGGCAAAAAAACTGGAGGAGTTCAGTATTACCTTGCCTGAAGTGCCTGATGACTTTCCCCCTCAGGCTGGTGTTCGGGAGAAAAATGAAAAGTCAGCAGGGGCAGAGGCCCCTGAGAGTTCAACAGAATGTAATCCGCAGGATGAGCTTGCTGCACGCCGGAAGAAAAAAACACAGCTGACCGATGCTATTATCGAATTACGACTTGAGTGTTCGAAAATTGAGCGTACATGGGCAACCTGTGTCCCCCGGGTGGATATCGATTCAAAAGAGGCCCAGGATGTAGTTTGCTACGCCACGGCCATGCGCTGCGGTGCATTGAAAAGGTCACTTGTCGCATACTATACGGCACAACTGGGAAAACAGGTGGAAATTGTTAATGTACAGGCAGAGGTTGTTAATGTTCAGGTGGCAAAGGATCATGGCAGACATGCTAATGGTCAGCAGCCTGTGGCTCAACCTGCAACGAGATTACCCAATAACGTCAGTATGTGCGTGGAAGCAATGAAGGCATTGGAGTTAGCGAAAAATGTAACTGCTGTTTATGATCCGGACAAAGAGCCACTTGAGAGAGATGCCAGGCTGGCAGAAACCATCAAAACCTATGAAGCCTATCAAAAAGTAAAAGGACAGTTGGCCGGCTTACAGGCATCCCTGCAGGCGATGAATGATAATTCGTGAATGAATGATTGCGTCGATTTTATCAAAGTTATGAAATAGACTGATCAGTTATCTATTCTCATCAGTAAAGCCAGAGGGCATCCAGGTAGCTTATTGTCACTGCAAGGCTTACCGCCCGCTGGCTGAAGGAATCCATGAACGCTTCTCAATCATCATTAACCGACCACTCCCTGGCTCAGACATTACAGAACGATATTGGCCGGGGTGCCAAATCACTCGGTCTTGATTTGTCCCCGGTTCAGGCGGATTTGCTGACCCGCTATGTTCTGCTGCTGAACAAGTGGAATAAAGCCTACAATCTTACCGCCATTCGTGACCCAAGAGAGATGGTCTTCAGGCATATTGTTGATAGTCTGAGTATTGTTCCCCATATTTCTGGCGAGGTGATTCTGGATGTAGGCTCAGGCCCGGGACTGCCAGGCGTGGTTCTGGCGATTATGTACCCTGATAAACAATTCACGACACTGGACAGCAATGGCAAGAAGACCCGCTTCATGCTTCAGGCAAAACTGGACCTTCAGCTCAATAACCTGGAAGTTACTAATTCCCGCGTAGAGTCTTTTCAGGTGGATGTCCCTTTTGACGCCATTACTTCACGGGCATTCAGCTCATTGGTTAATATGGTAGATGGCACAAAACACTTATTATCACCTTCAGGTGTTTATCTGGCCATGAAAGGGCTATATCCTGAAGAAGAATTGAAGGAATTGATGGATCGTCACGAAATTGAGCTGGTTGGCTGTGAGCCTTTAAAGGTACCGGGCACAGACGGCGATCGTCATCTTGTCATTTTGCGTAACAGGCATTGAATGGTATTAAACGGCTGTGGCTAAAATTCTAGCGGTAACCAATCAGAAGGGGGGGGTTGGCAAAACCACTTCCTGCGTTAACCTATCGGCTTCCCTGGCGGCCAGTAAGCAGCGGGTGCTGCTTATTGATGTTGACCCCCAGGGGAATGCCACCATGGGTAGCGGAATCGACAAACATGCTCAGCAATGGTCCGTTTATCATGTACTGACCGGGCGTTGTGATATCGAACAGGCAATCCTGCCATCCCGGGATGGCGGTTATGATGTGCTGGGGGCAAACGCCGACCTGACGGCAGCAGAAGTTGAGCTGATGGAGATGGACCGCAAGGAATCCAGACTCCATGACGCACTTGCCAGGGTTGAAGATCAGTACGACTTTATCATGATTGACTGCCCTCCATCTCTGAACATGCTGACCATTAATGCCATGGTGGCTGCCCGTGGGGTGATTATCCCGATGCAGTGCGAATACTATGCACTGGAAGGTCTGACGGCCCTGATGGAAACCATTGCAGGCCTGAGGGAAACCATCAATCCCGATTTGCACATCGAAGGTCTGCTGCGCACCATGTATGACCCCAGGATGACGCTGACCACAGAAGTATCGAGACAGCTCATCAACCATTTTGGTGATCAGGTCTACCGAACCGTGATTCCCCGTAATGTTCGACTTGCCGAGGCACCGAGTCATGGTAAGCCGGTACTGGCCTATGACCGGAACTCCCGTGGTGCGGTGGCTTATCTGGCCCTGGCCGGAGAGCTGGTGCGCAAGCATGACATCAAGGGGCTTAACGGCAAGTCGACAAGGAAAACAGGAACTCACTGACCCATGGCGAAACAACGTCTCGGTACTAACTTAAATGCACTGTTGGGTAGCGCCAGGCTACCGTCATCCCTGTCTAATGATCTTGCCGGGCCAACACCGGTCAAGGAGTCACTGGATGGGACAATGAAAGACCTGCCCGTTGAGTTTTTGGTGCGTGGCAAGTACCAGCCCCGCCGAGACATGCACCCCGATGCCCTGGAAGAGCTGGCTGAAAGTATTAAAGAGCAGGGCATCATGCAGCCAATCGTGGTTCGTCCGGCCGGGCTGAATCGCTATGAAATCATTGCCGGTGAGCGTCGCTGGCGTGCAGCACAGCTGGCAGGCCTCGCAGAAGTTCCTGCCCTGATTCGTGAGGTTCCCGATGAGGCTGCCATTGCCATGGCACTGATCGAAAACATCCAGCGGGAAGACCTGAATCCTATTGAAGAAGCGATTGCACTTTCCAGGCTGCAAAAAGAGTTCGAACTGACCCAGCAGGAAGTGGCCCAGGCCGTTGGTAAGTCCAGGGCTGCCGTTGCTAATATATTGCGACTGATGGCCCTGAACCCTGAAGTAAAGAAAATGCTTGAATATGGCGACCTGGAAATGGGCCATGCCAGAGCGTTGCTTTCCCTGGGCGAACTGGATCAGTTAGAAGTAGCCCGGACCGTTACCGCAAAGGGATTGTCTGTGCGTCAGACGGAAGCACTGGTTCGCCGAATCCAGCAGGAAAAGGAAAAAGGCGGAAAAACCGTTAAGCGGCTTGACCCTAATATAAAGCAGCTCGAAGATGAGTTGTCTGAAAAGGTAGGAGCCAGGGTCGCCATTCAGTGCAGTGCCAAAGGAAAAGGCAAGCTGGTCATTTCCTACAATTCACTGGATGAGCTGGATGGCGTGTTGGCCCATATCCAGTAAATACCTCTTTTTTATCTCCTCTGCGCTCTTTCCCGGGGCGCATCCCAAACATAATACTTGATTATCTCCCACCTTATACCAGACTGGCTATCTGGTTATATTCAATGATCAACCTGCGCTTTTTCAAATGGATTGCTGTTGATTGACATTCACAAAAAACGCAATTTGGAAGATTTATTATGAATACGGTCACTCCTGAGGATCTCACGGCCTTCAAATCGGTTCTTCCCTTTCCCGTTGTGGTTTGCCACCACCTGTCAATGCAGTCTGGCAATGCAGGGGAATTCAATGGTCAGTCGGTCGTGTGCCAAAACCCCACAACACAATTGATCCGCTCCCCACTATGCCAGTGCGATATGCTGTTTCGCGACAATGCCGACATTCAGGAATTAGATACGCTGTTACAGAACAGGGTCATTGATATTCACGCCAAACAAGTCCGACATATATGCCAAACATCTGTATATGGGCCCCATGATACGGTGTATTGGTACTCTCCACTGTCCGTGCGTGACCCAAATATTCTGAAGAAACTGCAATGGTATTTGAGTCAGGGTGGGGTTGATATCAATCAGCCTATTAACTTTGCAGGGGAAACCCTGGTGCATCAGTTTTGTGAAGCGAGCTGTATCCTTCGGAGGAATAGTCTGAATCGGTCTCTGTACCCGGTTCATCCAGATATCGTAGTTATCTGGCTTTTGAGTCATGGGGCTTCGCTGACTACGGATCGATTGGGCAACACGCCATTACACACTGCCTGCTCCACTGGTGCTTCCCTGGAGCTTATGGCCATATTGCTGAAGAAAGTCAGGGAAAATCCCGAAGTTCTTGATGCATTGAACAACAACGACGAAACAGCCCTGTCTAATGCGTTGAGCTCAACTTCATGGAATGGTATGGCCGTTCTTTTGTTGCGGGCAGGAGCCAGTACCGGTAACGTAGACAACCGTTCCCAGTACATTCCGATTAGTTCAATGATCGAAAATCGCAGACTCGATAGCGAAAAACTGGGATTGCTTGCTCATTATGGATTAGATATCAGTCAATGCACCAGCGAAGCATCGCTTTTTGTCAGTAAAATGATTCCCTATGACTTCTATCGAGATATCGAAGTGCTTCTCTACTGGATAAAATCAGGGTTGGCCCTGAGCGGTGTTGATGGTGATGGCCAAACATTGCTTTCCGTGTGTTTCAGTACCTTCGGAGAAGATGAAGATGGCGAGTTTAATCGAAAGCTGGAATTATGCAGTTACGCCCTGAAAGCTGCCTATAAATATCATTTTCCCGAAAATATTGACGCTTTGAAGGGAGCTATTTCGGACGCCTTGATGGAAACTCGGGCAGAGGATATCGGTAAACTGCTAAAAGGCTATCCGGATGTGTTCTATCTAATTGATGATACGGTCGAAATGATTGCCAGGGATTTGAGTGACCAGAATAGAGTGGAGCTTGGCGACTTGCTGGCACAAGCCAAGGCTGAGCACCCCGTAGGGATGAGTCTTCGGCCTTTCATCTACCTGCCCTATGAGCCTGTTATGGAATCATGCACCGATGCCTTCATGAAACGTATGGAAGCCATGTTCTTCGCACCAACCAGTGATTTTATCAGGGTAGGGTTGGAGCCTGACAGACGTCGTTTTACAAGAACTGAGAGTGACGATGGGATAGAGTCTGATATTGAAGATAGTGATGAGGATGAAGATTCTCAAGACAATCCCTCAATTAACTATTCAGATATTCGATTATACGACTGGCTTTTTGAACATCGGTTTGGATCATTGCGGCAACTGCTGCTGTCACACAAAGAACTTCATAAAACGATTTGCAAACATCAACAGAAGCTGGCTTGCGAGTTATCGGTTGAAAATGAACAGCTGCTTAAGAGATTACTTGGTGAAACGGGTTCAGTGGATGAGCCCAGATGATAAATACGCATTATGAACCTCTGGTGGTGTTCCTGATTGCATAATGGCAACGAGTGTTACAGACCCCCTCTGAGCAACAATGGGAGCTTTCTAATATCTCTCTGACTGTTCATTCAATCCTTCATTAATCGTCGGAGTGTCAATTCTGACTGGTATCTACAACAATCTTGATAAACATGGTGTCATCTTTAACGTATCCATGTTCCAGTCTGGAGAGTGGCAGGAACTGAGGGTTGCCAGCGGGCATGTTACTTGGCTTTATTGGTCGTTGAAAAGGTGCTGCATTCGGGTCGGGGGAGAAAGCGTCCAACTCGTCATCTAAACCATTCTGATCGAGGATCATAAAAGTAATTTTGTGTTGAAACGGCCAACGCTGAATAGCATCATAGTCACCTTTCATTAAAGCCAGAAACAAGCTGATATGAGTGCCTTTTCCTGATCCATCACCATTCAGGTAGACCCTTGCTCGCATCTTATACCCGAATTCGCTGGTACAGAATGGCTGTGAATATAGGGACTCTGGGTTGCGATTGATAGCCGCCATCCGTTTGGCTGCAAATCCATCAATCTTCCATACCAGGGTACCGTTCAGGGATGCTGTTTTGTCCTGTAAGGCATTGACTTTAAGGGCTCCAGCCATCTGAGGCAAAGCAGCGGGATCAACATCCCTGAGTTGACTCATCAAATGAAGTGCATTGGTAATGTCGTTTTTGATATCAGCAATAGCAAGACGATTTTCTTCAGTCTGAGATTCTAGATTATTGTAGAGTTGCTTAAAGTCAGGCGGTAGTGAGGTACTGGGAGACGTTCTCAGCGCCTGAAGTTTTGCGTTAAATTCCCGGGTAATTTGTTGCATTTGTTGTTTCATTAATTCCATATCTTTATCCAGTGATGCCATCCTGTTTTGGATAGATGGTTGTGGCTTTTTGAGTAGCGATTCCAGCTGTTTTATCTGATCAATAAGCTGATCTATCCTTCTGGCATCCTCTGAACGATCGTGTTGTAGCATTCTTATCCTGTCTTTCAGGGGAATATTTTCACATTTGTCGAGATGACCCTTGATACCGTTATAAGACCCGCGCCATGTGCAACCCGTGTTTCTATAGGTGGTGTTTGAAGGGCATTGACTTTGATAAACAAATTTTATTTCCCGGGTTGAATTGGTGTCCGGAAAAAGGGAGTCTTTATCTATAGGGCAACGGTAGTCAGATAAATCACCCGGGGGGAAGTTCAGTTGTTTATACTGCTCATGGTGTACGCAATGACGACACAGCAAATGCCCTTGATAGCATTGGACTATGTCTCCGAGGATGTGATCCCTGCTACAACGTACTACATTTATGTATGATGGGGGCAACTCAGTGATCATCCTGACACCACGGTGGAAAAAAGTGTTGATGAGGTCTGGAGGAAGCCCAGAGGAATTATTTGTCGCTGGATTGTTAGTGAGGGCTCTACCAGAAAGCATTGCAGTAAATGACGGAAATGGCTGGGCGGCTTGCATTTGAATTTCCTGTTATCACGTTCAAGCCCTTTGGATCATGAAACAGGATGAAAAGTTTCAGGCAGTAATACTTTTGTCGTGAAAAATTCCTTAGTCCGGCGCAGCCAATCAAACGGGCTGTGTGTTCATAGACTGGTTCATAAATACTAGTAATATTTTATCAAACCGGTTGTTCTAGGTGATTGTACGTAAAACGCCTGTCGCTTATTGATTAAAGTCAAAATTTCTCTATCATGCGCCTCTCTTCCACGGGCTAACCTGAAACGGTCACCCACGGATCAGCAGAATGAATCATCATCGCTGATCAGGAAGTGTGGTTTGAAAGTGGGTTGTTTGGATTGAATGAAAAACAACCGGTTGACAAATCAAACTGGCGCGGTAAGATGCGCCTCCGCTGACAGGGCTTGAGAGCGACGTTAGCGAGTTGGAAAGCTTCTTTCTTCTTCTGAAAAACGAATGCTTGACAACGAAAGCCGCCACGGTAAGATAGGCGGCCTTGCTGATCGGCACTGACTGCTGAATCAGCGATTAAATCACCACGGTTTAATC